>JBFFND010000040.1:0-10651 GCA_041563375.1 Gammaproteobacteria bacterium
CCACCAGACTTTTTGCCGGCGTGATGATGTTTTTCTGAATCAGCACCATAAACAGCACAAATGACAGCGCCACGGCAATGGCCAGCAGGATCAGGGTAATTTGAATACTCGCCTGTGAGCGCTCTTCAGCCAGCTGCAGAGTCATTGCCGCCGACTCATTTAACTTGCTTTGCAACAGTGATAACACAGCCAGCGCATCCGTGCCCAGTTCACGGGTCGCCTGATCGGCGCCACGGGCATCATGGCTGGATGCCAGATATTGTTGATAGGCTGCCTGATGCGCTTTAAACAATTCGCCGTGCAACTGTTTAAATTCCTGCAACATCGACTCATGCTGCGCATTTCCCACATCTGCAATCAACAGATCCGCCTGCGACTGCACATCCTGATGACGCTGTGTAAATGCACTCCAGTGCTGTTCTCGCAATGCGGGCTCGTAACCACGCAGCAAGAGTTTCTTCCACTCATCAGCCTGTGCACGGAAGCTCAGGTTAACATCAAGAAACTCTGTCTGTACCCGCTGCTCGTGGTGCATCAGCTCAGCCATTTCCCGCTCAACCTGCCAGGCATTGTAAATTCCGAACAGGGTTGCCGCCAGCACCAGGCCGGTACCGAAACCGGTCACCATTAACAGTTTATTTCGAATACTTCCCACTATCAGACGCTTTATCACGGACAACCCCATCTGTTTCTATTTTTTATTCAGAACACGCACCGGCACATCAAACACCATCTACCTACGCACTATATAGCAAACCCCTGCCGGCTTTGCGCCAGCAGCATCTCGACCCGCCAGTGGTCGCGTGCGTATGCGCTTACTGGTGTGGCTCTATGGCTATTGATAAATATCGGCCATAAGCACAAGATATTTAGCCGTTTATTGCTTACAATAAAATTGATAGGTTTTTTAAATCAAAATGAAATTGACACTGCCCTTATGACACTCACCGAACTGAAATACATTGTCGCCGTCGCCCAGTACCAGCACTTTGGCCGCGCCGCCGAAGCCTGCCATGTCACCCAGCCCACCCTCAGCCTGGGGATAAAAAAGCTGGAGGAAGAGCTGGACGTCAGCCTGTTTGAACGGGGCACCCGCAATGAGCTGAAAATAACCAGCATGGGCGAACGCATTGTCGAACAGGCGCAGAAGGTACTGGATCAGGCGGACACCCTGAAACAGATGGCCAATGCCCAGCAGGATCCGCTATCCGGCCCGCTACGACTGGGCGCCATCTACACCATTGCGCCCTACCTGCTGCCGGAACTGATTCCACGCATTCACAAACGCGCGCCGCAGATGTCGCTGATGATCGAGGAAAACTACACCGCGGTGCTGGCGGAACAGCTCAAGCAGGGCAAGCTGGACGTCATCATTATTGCGCTACCCTTCAAGGAACCGGGCGTGGTCACACAGGCGGTGTACGATGAAACCTTTGTGGTGGCGGCGCCGAAGAACCACCCCTGGAGCCAGCGCAAATCGATTCCACCCAATGAACTGGCCACGCAAAGCCTGCTGCTGCTGGGACCGGGGCACTGCTTCCGCGACCAGGTGTTACGCGCCTGCCCCGACTGCCAGACCTCCGGCGGTCTGCAACAAAGCCTGGAAGGCAGTTCACTGGAAACCATCCGACATATGGTGGCCACTGGCACCGGCATTACGGTGCTGCCCTCCAGCAGCAATCACGCACCGGTGGAAAACAGCCTGCTGGCAATGATCCCATTCGACAAGCCGGCGCCATCCCGCCGCGTCGCGCTGGCCTGGCGCAAGAGCTTTACCCGCCCCGAGGCAATCGAGGCGCTGCGCCATGAAATTCTGCAGTGTCAGCTCGAAGGCGTAGAGATGCTGCCGGATCAGGTGATTTTACCGGGATGAGCACCGCCCCCGAACTGATGCAGATGATCCGCCAGTTGATCGCCACGCCTTCGGTGAGCTGCGTCAATCCCGCGATTGATCAGAGCAATCTGCCAGTGGTAGAGCTGCTCGCCAACTGGCTGCAGCCACTGGGCTTCGCGGTGGAAATTCTGCCGGTGGCCGAAGGCAAGGCCAACCTGCTGGCCACACTGGGGGAACTCAATCCGGCCTCCCGCCATGGTGGACTGGTGCTGGCGGGGCACACCGACACCGTGCCCTATGATGACAACCGCTGGCGCTTTGATCCGTTTACCCTGACCGAGGCGGATAACCGGCTGTATGGGCTAGGCACCTCGGACATGAAAGCCTTCCTGGCGCTGGCGATAGAAGCAGCACTGGCATTTGAACGGGATGAGTACAAGCAGCCCTTGATCATCCTCGCCACCGCCGATGAAGAAACCACCATGGCCGGTGCCAAAGCCCTGCTCGAGGCCAGCCGCCCCAAAGCCCGCTATGCGGTGATTGGCGAACCCACCGGCATGAAACCGGTGCGCATGCACAAGGGCATATTAATGGAAGCGGTGCGCATTACCGGCCTGGCCGGACATTCCAGCAACCCGGCCTATGGCCACAATGCACTGGAAGCCATGCACCGGGTGATGGCGGAGTTGTTGCGCTGGCGTGATGAGCTGCAGCAGCAATACAACAATGCGCTGTTTGAAGTGCCGGTACCTACGATCAACCTCGGACATATTCACGGCGGCGACAACCCCAACCGTATCTGTGGTCACTGTGAACTGCATATCGACATTCGCCCGCTGCCCGGCATGGAGCTGGATCAACTGCGCCAGGAACTCAAGCAGCGTTTGCAAAAAGTCATGCCGGCGAACGGCTTCACCCTGCAAACCCTGCCGCTGTTCTCCGGTATTCCGGCAATGGAAACCGCGGCGGAGTCGGCGCTGGTCAAAGCTGCCGAACAGCTCACCGGCAGTGCTGCCGGCAGCGTGGCGTTTGGTACCGAAGCACCCTATTTCAACGCCATGGGCATGGACACCATTATTCTCGGCCCGGGCAATATTGACCAGGCGCACCAGCCGGATGAGTACCTGGATACCACACGCATTCTGCCAACAGTTGAATTACTGCGTAAATTCATATATCAATTCTGTATTCAATAAATAACAAGGCCCGCAATGACTTCACCTCAACAATACGTCGACTGGTTCCGCAGCTCATCCCCCTATATACACAGTCATCGCGGCCGCACCTTTGTGATTTATATCTCCGGCGAAACCATTAACCACAGCGGCTTTGCCAGCCTGGTGCATGACATCGCGCTGCTTAACAGCCTGGGCATCAAGCTGGTGCTGGTATTCGGCGCACGCCCGCAGATCGAACAGCAACTGGCGGCGCTGCAAATTGAATCCAGTTTCCATAAAGGCTGGCGCATTACCCAGGCCGAGGCCCTGCCCGGGGTTGAACAGGCCGTGGGGCAGGCGCGGGTCAATATCGAGACACTGCTCTCCATGGGATTGATTAACACGCCCATGTCCGGTGCCTCGCTGCGGGTGGTGTCGGGCAATTTTGTTACCGCCAGACCCTACGGTGTACGCGATGGTGTGGATTTCTGCTTTACCGGCTGCGTACGTAAGGTGGACACGGACGCGATCCAGCAACAACTGAATCTCAATAATATTGTGCTGCTCTCACCCATTGCCTATTCACCCAGTGGCGAAGCCTTTAACTGCCGCGCGGAAGACGTGGCTACCGCCACCGCTGCTGCCCTGCATGCCAATAAACTGATTCTGATGATGCCGGACAGCGGCGTTAAAAACGCGGATGGTGAGACACTGCACCAGCTGAATATGCTGCAGGCGGATGCGCTCTATCAACAACAGCTGAATGATGAACTGACCCAGCTGCATTTAAAAAGCGCCATAGACGCCTGCAAACAGGGAGTACGTCGCGCGCATCTAATCAGCCACAACACCGATGGTGCAATTCTGCTGGAACTGTATACCCGGGATGGCAGTGGCACCATGATCACCACTGACATCTATGAAGGTCTGCGCCAGGCAACGATTAATGATGTCGGTGGCATACTGGAACTGATCCAGCCGCTGGAAGACCAGCAGGTGCTGGCACACCGCTCACGGGAACAACTGGAACTGGAAATTGAACAGTTCACCGTAATTGAACGCGACGGCATGATCATCGCCTGTGCCGCACTCTACCCTTATGACCAGCATTGTGCCGAACTGGCCTGTGTTGCCGTACACAGCGATTACCAACGCCAGGGTCGAGCCAGTGAATTGCTGGAACACATCCAGCAACAGTGCCTGCAGAAAGATATCCAGACGCTGTTTATCCTGACCACACACACCGCGCACTGGTTCATTGAAAAAGGTTTCAGCGAAGGCAAACTGGAGCAGATTCCGATGCGCCGCCGCGACATGTACAATGTGCAGCGTAATTCAAAAATTTATATAAAAAACCTGTAAGCCACGGAATAACAAGCGTCGCTTACCATACCCGGTTATTTTTTTCTGATCATGCAGCCATGCATGATCCAGCACGATTTTAAAGCCATTGGTTCAGCTGACATCCTGGCCACCCCAATGCACAGCAGATTTATTATGAGCACATCACTGGCAACCATGATCCGGCTTCGCGCCATCCAGAACAGAACCCGCGAACTGTTCAGCGAGATGAATGACCTGCATTACCGGCTGCAATTTCATCCCGAGCTGAGCGCGGCGGGCTGGCACCTGGCACATGGACATTTTTATGAAAACTACTGGCTGCATGAAGTGATTCAGCAAAACAACACACTCACTGCCGACAAGTCGTTGTTCATGTCGAATAGCTGCCCGAAGGCAGAACGTGGTCCACGCCTTGAACCATTAGCCGATGTCATAAAAAAAATAGCGGCGCAACAGGACGCAAACGACCTGCTACTGATGGAAAAAACGCCACCATTAAGTGAGCATCCGTTATTCGAAGATGAATACATCGAAAACCATATCATCCAGCACTATGCACAGCATTATGAAAACATCTGCATGATTCAACACCAGATCAATATTCGCAACGACAGGGGCGACTACCAGCCACAACAACCGTTACAGGCCAGGCCTGCGCAACGCAATATGGCGCAGATACCGGCCGGCGAATACCTTATTGGTGGCGAACAGCCCTTCGCCTATGACAATGAATTACCGCAGCACAAAAAACAGCTGGACGCTTTCAATATTGCGATCACCCCGGTAAGCAACAGCGAGTACCTTAACTTTATGCAACAGGGCGGTTACAGCAATCGCGAGCTGTGGAGCGATGTCGGCTGGCAGTGGCTGCAACAGAATGCCGTGAGCCAGCCGCAGCACTGGAAACAGAACCAGGCACAACAATGGTATGGCATTGATCACCAGGGGGCCCATGATCTGGGCGCGGATGATCCGGTACATGGTATTAATTATTACGAAGCCAGCGCCTATGCCAACTGGGTCAATGCCCGCCTGCCCCACGAACATGAATGGGAAGTGGCGGCCTGTCAGGCGCAGTTATCCGATACCGCCAGGGTATGGGAATGGTGTGGCAATTCATTTTATGCCTATGAAAACTTTCGTGCCTTTCCCGCTGAACAATCCAGCAGTGATTTCAGTGGCAAGCATAAAGTGCTCAAGGGCGGCAGCCCGCATACCCGCCCGGAAATCAAACGTGCTTCATTCCGCAGTTTTTACCTGCCCCATCAGCGGCATATGCTCAGCGGTTTGCGACTGGCGTTTGATTAATCAAGAAACAGAAAAAACGCAGACCGAAAGTATTCTGCATTAACTTGCTTAAGTCATTAGTCATTGGTCATTGGTCATTGGTCTTTAGTCTTTAGTCGTTAGTCTGACAAACGACGAAGGACTAATGACTGCATACCAGCTTCCAGCGGGGCCAGTGATTTTAAATACACTATTCTAGCGCTCTGGACAAAGACCCTGGGAAAAACATACTTTGTTTAGGCAGCACTTTCACTTACACTTGATGCCGATAAAAACCACCCAGTCAAATAAATGCAAGTACCCCACAGTTATATTGAAGACAGCGTGCAGCTGGCATTACAGGAAGACATCGGCAGTGGCGATGTCACTGCGAAACTGATTGACGAAGATGATTTCAGCCTGGCCACTGTAATCAGCCGCGAGCCGGCAGTGATCTGCGGCGTCGACTGGTTTGAGGAAGTCTTCGCACAACTCGACCCGCAGATATTTATCGAGTGGGATGTGGATGACGGCGATCAGGTTGAAGCGGGCCAGACACTGTGCAGCCTCAGCGGCTCCAGCCGTGCACTGCTCAGCGGTGAACGCACCGCGCTGAATTTTCTGCAAACCCTGTCCAGCACCGCCAGCAAGGCGGCGCAATATGTGGCGGCAGTGGCCGGCACCTCCAGCCGAATCCTCGACACCCGCAAAACCATCCCCGGTTTGCGGCTGGCACAGAAATACGCGGTGAGCTGTGGTGGTGCCGCCAATCACCGTATTGGTCTGTACGATGCGGTGCTGATCAAGGAAAACCATATCCTGGCGGCGGGCGGCATACAGCAGGCGGTCAACGCTGCCCGCTTTAACAGCCCCGAGCTGATGATTGAAGTTGAAGTCGAGGACCTGGATGAACTGCAACAGGCACTGGATGCCGATGTGAACCGCATTATGCTGGACAATTTTAGCCTGCAACAACTTAACGAAGCGGTGGCCTTAACCGCGGGCAGAACAGAGCTGGAAGCCTCTGGCAATGTCAGCCTGGAGACAGTGCGTGCAATTGCCGAAACCGGCGTTGACTTTATTTCCACCGGCGCGATCACCAAGGACATTAAAGCCATCGACCTGTCGATGCGTTTTAGTTAACCCCTGCAATGCGACACCGACCGTCTTAGCACACAGAACTACCGGACTCGGTAAAATAATGTTTTAATCTCTACTCAAAAAGCAGAAAACAATCAACTTGAAATTCAGCACCCGCCTTAAGGGCTATTTAAAACTACTACGCCTGATCCTGCATTTACTCAGCGGCCTGTTTCTCGCCCTGCTGTTTCTACGCCAGGGCATTCATCAACAGCCCCGGGCCGAAAGGCATTTTCTCAACTGGAACCGTAAACTCTGCAAAATATTTCATGCGCAGATCAGCTGCCACGGCCAGATGCAGAACGAGGCCACACTGTATGTAATGAACCATATTTCCTGGTTTGATATTCCGGTACTGGCCAGTCAGCAGCCGCTGCATTTTCTATCCAAGTCGGAGGTGGCCAGATGGCCATTGATTGGCTGGCTCACGCGCCGTTGCGGCACACTGTTTATTGAACGCGGCGTACACGGTGCGGCACAGAAATCCATCGCGGAAATAGCACACTGTTTACAGCAGGGTGGCAGCGTGGTGATTTTTCCCGAAGGCACCACCACCGATGGAAGCTCGGTTAAACGCTTTCACAGCCGACTGTTCCAGGCGGCCATTGATGCCGGGGTGAAGGTGCAACCGATTGCATTGCGTTACCCCTACCATAACGGCATCAACCCCTATGTGCCCTATATTGAGCAGATGACATTTATGCAGTCGGTGCTGGGCCTGATGCATAGCACAACCCTCAAGGTTGAACTGAGTTTTCTGCCACCGATTGATGCTCACCTGCCAGGCAACAGCGGCGATTCGTCAGCGCCCTGCAGTAACAAGCACCTGGCGCTGCTGGCGCAACAGGCGATTGCACAACGACTAGAAAAGGCACCACCTCTGGACAATGGGGAGGCCTGACCTCATACAGCGCGCTTTAGACGGGAAACAAAAAACAGCAGCACCGCCGCCAGCACAATCGAGGGTCCCGCTGGGGTATCCCACTGCATCGAACCCAGCACCCCCAGCGATACCGACAGAAGGCCAAACACCACAGCAAGCAGCGCCATGCTCTCCGGCGAACGGGCAAAGCGACGCGCACTGGCCGCCGGCACAATCAGCAGCGCGGTTATCAGAATAATCCCCACGATTTTCATTGCCACCGCCACCAGCACCGCCATCATTAACATAAACAGCAGGCGCACCCGATCCACCGCAATGCCTTCACTGCGTGCCAGTTCTTCGTCCACCGCAATCGCCAGAATCGATTCCCACAATCGGTGCACCAGCAGCAGCACCAGCCCGCAGACCGCCGCCAGCCAGGCCAGGTACTGCCAGCTCACCGACAGGATATCGCCGAACAGATAGGCCATTAAATCAATGCGCTGCCCCTGCGCCTGCATCATCGCCATCATCACCAGGCCGGTCGCCAGCGCACCATGGGACAGAATGCCGAGAATCGCGTCGCTGGACAGGTCTTTATTTAACTGCAGACGCAGCAGCAGGTAGCTGATCACCACGCCGATGCCAATCACACCGAACAACGGCCGAACCTCCAGCATCAACGCAATGGCGGTGCCCAGCAAGGCAGCGTGTGCCAGCGCATCGCCAAAATAGGCCATGCGTCGCCAGATCACCACGCAACCCAGTGGTCCCGACACCAGCACCACCAGCAAACCCGCCAGCAGGGCGCGAACGATAAACTCATCCATGGTTACAGCTTCCATGTTTGTGCTCAGCGGATGGCTTCGACTCATCGGTTTCGTCACCATGAAAATCGTGACTGTGATCGTGATGGTGGGTGTACACCGCCATGCCGTCGAGTGAGGAGCCGAACAGTTTCAGGTACTCCGGATGTTTACTGACCGCTTCCGGATGACCGCTGCAGCAGATATGCGTATTCAGGCACAGCACATCATCGGTTTCTTCCATCACCAGATGCAGGTCATGGGACACCATTAACACACCACAGCCATACTCATCACGGATACTGGAAATTAGCTGATACAGTTGCTGCTGACCATTGATATCCACCCCCTGCGCCGGCTCATCCAGCACCAGTAAATCCGGCTTACGCAACAGTGCACGGCTCAGCAGAATGCGCTGGAACTCACCACCGGAAACCCCCTGAATTGGCTGCGGCAACAGGTTAGCCACCCCCAGTGTGGTGGCCGTGGCCTGCACTTCAGCCTCACTGACCTTCTGCCCCATATGCAGAAAGCGCGACACGGTCATCGGCAGCACACCATCGATATGCAGCTTCTGCGGCATATAACCCACCACCAGTCCCGGCTTTTTCTGTAAACTACCCTCACTGGGCTGCAACAGGCCCAGCAACACGCGCACCAGCGAAGTCTTACCGGAACCGTTGGGGCCGATCAGGGTAAGAATTTTACCCGGCTCAAGACACAGGCTAATGTGTTCCAGAATCGAACGCTGATTAATCTGCAGGCCAATGTCATCGGCTTTGATCAGAAATGCACTCATAGAGACAACTTAAAATATGAAAACGGCAGTATGAAAAGGGCGTTATTGTTAACAGCGATTGACCGCTACATTTCTGCAGGTAAACTTTGCCGCAACAATCGCTTACCATACCATAAATCGATGTTTTTCAGCAGTATTCGCAAGGGCTTACAGTTTTTTTTAAGCGGCCTGTGCATCAGCGTTCTAATTGCCGGCCAGACTCATGCACAAACAGGCGTAGATGCGCCACGTATTGTGGTGAGCATCAAGCCACTGCACTCTATTGTCAGCCAGATCACTCACGGAGTGACACAGCCGGCACTGTTGCTTGAACAGGAGGCCAGCGCCCATCATTTCCAGTTGCGCCCCTCACAACAACAGAAAATCAGCCAGGCCGAACTGTTTTTTTACAGCTGTGAACAGATTGAACGCTTTGTGGAAAAACAGAATCCGGGCGGCGACACTGAATTTATACGCCTCGCCAGCCTTGAAACATTGCAATTACTCGGTAACCGGGATTTTCACCACCAGCATAACGAACATGGCGAAACCGAACATTTGGCGGCACACAACATTGACGGACACATCTGGTTATCCATCACTAACGCCATTGCCATCAGCAACTATCTGAAGCATTTACTCAGCGAGCGCGACCCTGCGCATCAGGCACAATACCAGGCCAATGCAGGCCGCTATATCCAGCAGTTAAACCAGCTCAAAGCCGACAACCAGAAAAAACTGGCGAGTTTCAGCCAGCAGCCATTCCTGGTTTACCATGATGCATACCAGTATTTTGAAAAGGAAAATCATTTACAGGGCGCACACTTTATTACCAGCAGCCCGGATATCAATCCGGGTATTCGCCGGGTACAATACCTGAAGGAATTGATTCGCACGAAAAACATTCGTTGTGTTTTTTATGAACCACCGAATATTCCGCCACTGGTGGCAACCATCAGTGAAAACCAGCCGGTACAGCTGGTTGCACTTGACCCGATTGGCGCACAGCTTGAGGCTGGTGCCGATCACTATGTTCAACTGATGCAACAGACAGCGGAGCAGATACACCGTTGTTTAAGCACAACAAATGACGAATGATTATGCAACAACGTGAACCCCGACACCCCATTGATAACGGCCTGGTCGAACTGCAACGCCCGTCAACTGAGACCCGGCCCCATGAATACAGGGTACTTAATATCAGCCGTGGTGGTCTGTGTTTCCAGAGCGACGAGGACTTTGAGCTCAACGAAACACTGAAGCTGAATGTGCGAATAGGCAAGAAGCAGATTCTGAGTGCCAATGGTCGCGTCTGTTACCGCAACCACGATGACGCCCACCCATGCTATGGCCTGAGCTTTCTGGATGATTTTATCGATGCCGATTTTCTGCGCGAAAAGAAAAAAGCCGCGCTTAAAAATGCCTAGTTATTAGTCGTTAGTCGTTAGTCGTTAGTCGTTAGTC
>JBFFND010000041.1:0-10545 GCA_041563375.1 Gammaproteobacteria bacterium
GGCAACAGGCCTGGCGGGAAGACGGGCATAATTACGCGGTGGCGGTCAATCTGTCTGCACGAAACCTGATTGATGATCGCTGTGTTCAGCAACTGGCTCAGTTACTGGATCAGTACAAAACCCCTGCCGGCAAACTGGAAATGGAAATCACTGAAACCGCGCTGATGCATGACCCGGATGGAGCGGTAGAACTGCTTAACCAGATATCCCGCCTCGGTGTAAAACTGTCCATTGATGATTTCGGCACCGGTTACTCCTCACTTTCCTATCTGCGTCGCCTGCCCATTGATGCACTGAAAATTGATCGTGAATTTGTAACCGATATGCTGCGCAACGAGCAGGATGCAATCATTGTACGCTCAACCATTGCTCTTGCTCACAATCTGAACCTGAAAGTCATTGCGGAGGGTGTTGAAGACGAACCCACCCTGCAAAGTCTGTCGCATATGGCCTGTGATACAGCCCAGGGTTATTATATTAGTAAGCCACTTGAATGGAATGATATGGCGAACTGGCTAAAGCAGAACGAAAACTTCTTATAGGTATTCTATTCACAATTAGTATCAGTGCCTGTAATCCAGCCCATTGATATAATGTTAAGGTACCTCTGAATAATGATGACATATCTCTGGCTTACAGGTGTGTTCGCAATCAAGGCAGTGTTTTGAAAGCAGGCTGAAGCCTGGTGAAAAACACTAACGCAGAGTGCGGACACACCTGTAGGCCCCGAAGGGCGAGGCCTGAAGCGCACATCTACGGTGTGGCCTACATGGATGCAGGTCAGGGGCGTGAGCAGGAGCGGAAGCTTTGTGCTTCTTGTGAAGGCCAATATATAAATTGAGCCATTCACCGCGAAGCGCATGTAGCTGTACGCTTCAGGTCTCGCAGAGACATATCAGCATTGTTCAGAGGTACCTTAAGTGTCAAACAAATCCTGTGCAGATAAAACTCAACTGAAACTAAAGCGAAGAATTTTATCCAGACGGATCAGGTACCACAGAAGGTTTGCCGTACCACTTCGTCGGGCTCTGGCGGCAACATATATTTTTCTTTACCTGGCTGGTACTGGAATGGCTTCTGCAACACTTCATGCAGCGCATAAAATGGCGCAAAGTCATTGTGATCTTCCGCCGCGCGAATCACCGCTTCGACCTGGTGATTGCGAGGAATATACAGCGGATTCACCCGCAACATTGCGGCCTGTCGTTCAGCATTACTGGTACCTTCCAGCGTCAGTCGTTGACGCCATTGCTGCAACCACGTATCCAGTGCATCGGGTTGTTTGAACAGCTGGCGCAGGGCCTGGTCTTTTTCATCAGGCCGGGCATCACACTGGCTTAAATAATAAAACGTCAGGGTAAAATCGACCTGTTGCTGGTCCATCAGGTTGAGCAATGACTGCAGCAGCGCCTTATCTTCATCGGTGCTCAACGCAGCACTGGCAGTTAAACCGAACTTGTCACGCATCCCCGCCAGCCAGGCCTGTTCATAGCTGACAATGTAGTTCTGTAATACGGTCTTTGCCAGTTCCACCGCACGTTCGGTGTCATCATCAAACAATGGCAACATTGCTTCCGCCAGCCGGGTCAGGTTCCATAAACCAATCGACGGCTGATTACTGTAGGCATAGCGCCCGTCGCGATCAATCGAGCTGTACACCTGGGCATGCTGGTAATAATCCATAAAAGCACAGGGGCCGTAATCGATGGTTTCGCCGGCCACCGACATATTATCGGTATTCATCACACCGTGAATAAAGCCCAGCTGCATCCAGCGGGCAATCAGTTGCGCCTGGCCCTGCACAATTTCTGCAAACAGGCTCAGATACGGCTGCTCTGCCTCAGCCAGCTGCGGGTAATTACGTTCAATCACGTAGTCGGCCAGTGCCTGAAGCGCCTGCGTATCATCCAGCATGGCAATGTACTGAAAACTGCCGACACGGATAAAACTGCGCGCCGCCCGGGTAATCACCCCGCCTGGCAGCAGTTTTTCCCTGGCCACATCTTCACCGCTGGTCACGGCAGCCAGTGCCCGCGTGGTGGGCACATTGAGCTGGTGCATGGCCTCGCTCAGCAGGTATTCACGCAACACCGGCCCCAGTGCTGCACGACCATCACCGTTACGGGAATAGCGTGTCTGCCCCGAGCCTTTTAACTGGATATCCAGCGTATCGCCTGTTTCAAGCTCAAGCTCTCCCAGGTAAATCGCCCGGCCATCGCCCAGTTGCGGATTGAAGTGACCAAACTGATGCCCGGCATAGGCCATTGCCAGTGGTTCACAGCTGTCATGAATAAGATTGCCTGAAAAAATAGCCGCAAGAAAATCTTCATCCAGCTGCTCACTCGCCAGTCCGAGTTCCGCCGCAAGCGCCTGATTAAAGATGATTAACCCCGGTTTTGTTACAGGCGCCGGTTTACATTTATCGTAAAAGCCATCACCTAGCGCCAGGTATCGATTTTTAAAAGCAAGATTCTTCAATGGGACTCTCTGGTAATATACTGATCAGACAGTCAGTTTAACCGATGTCAGCGCACAAATTGGCGGAAAAAACCTGTGGGATTATTGATTGAGATGCATCGCAGGGTTTTCTATTTTGAAGGGATTATCTGTGCCGGCTGTTTTTTAACGAATGTCTGCTGGCCGGTCGATATCCATCAATATACCCTCATCCTTCACCGGCAACAGCTGAAGATCAGTGTGGTATTTTTTTAAAATATCACGCGCACCAGTGTCCCGATTCAATGCCAGTAATTCATTTTTATAACGCTGGTTGAAACCCACCGGATGCCCCCGTTGCTGTCTGTAAACCGGCGCGACCATGGCTGCGCCCTGTTCAAGTTTCCTGAGCAGTTGCTGGATGGTGCGGGTTTCAATATACGGCATATCCGCCAGTAGTATCAGCCAGCCAGCGGCATCAGGTTTATGAGATTCACTGGCGCGGATAGCGCAGGCAATGCTGCTACCCATGCCCTGTTCCGCCTGCTCATTTACAACCACATGCAAGCCCAGTTGTTCTAACTGCCCAGTCAAACATATGAGTTCGCTGTTAATCACCACAACTGAACCAGGTATAACACCTGCCAGCTTTTCAGCACTGAGCAATAGCATCGGGGTGTCATCAATAAGCGGGTGCAACAATTTATTGTGGCCAAAACGACTGCTTTGTCCGGCAGCCAGCAAAATACCCACTGCTTTACGACTCATACGATGCAAATGGGTTGTTTAACTGATTGCTCGGCTGGCTGTTCAGCTGAATGACTCGTATTACGTTGCCGGGTAATTTCGGCCAGAATCGATAGCGCAATTTCCGCCGGTGTGTGACTGCCAATAGGTAATCCGGTGGGTGCATGTAACCGATTAATCTGCGCCGTGCTTAAGCCCATCTGCCTGAGCCTGTCCCGGCGTGCCTGGCAGTTACGCTGCGAACCGATTGCACCCACATAGAAAGCCTTTGATACCAGTGCATCGAGTAAGGCCATATCATCCAGTTTGGGATCATGGGTCAGTGCCACCACAACACTGCGCTCAGTCTGGGCATACTGTCGCACCGCGTCATCCGGCATGAGTGTGGTTAGTTCAGCGCCTTCGACCTGCCAGTTGTGTATATATTCCTGCCGCGGGTCACAGACAACCACACGGTAATCCAGCATCAATGCCATTTGTGAAACATAATGTGACAGATGCCCTGCTCCAATCAATAACAGCGTCCATTGCACACCGAATACCTTGCGCACAGTGTGATGGTTATATTCGAAGGACTGACGCGCACTGACCGCCTGCAAACTGACCTTACCGCTTTGCAGATCCACCAGGCGGGTGACTGAATGCTGATGCTGTATCGCATCCAGTAACTGCTGCAATGCAAAACCGTCGTTTAATTGTTCGATCAGTAATTCAAGACGACCACCACAGGGCAAGCCAAAATGACTGGCCTCTGCGCGGTTTACACCATAATTTACACGTGTAGGGAAAGATTCACTGAGCTGCTGGTCGAGGTAACGACGCAGCAGATCTTCTTCAACACAACCTCCGGAGACTGAACCGTGCAATATGCCGTGGTCGCTCATAATCATCACAGAACCGACTGGACGTGGCGACGAACCCCAGGTTTTCAGTACGGTCACCAGCAACACCTTATGACCGTCGTCCAGCCATTCACGGGCTTTTAGCAATACATCATAATCCGTGCCGTAGTTGTACATTGATTATTACACCTGGTGACTTATCAGCAGCCAGGCTTTAATCGATGGCAAACTGAATGCGTGCATCCAGCTCCTGCAATGCCTTTCTGGCGCAGGCTGCATCCTTATCGCCCCCCGGTGCACCACTCACACCCACGGCACCCAGGTTAAAACCACCGGCAACAATTCTGATGCCGCCTTCCATGACGATTAGGCCATCAATATGATTTAATTCCTGGCGAATATCTTCACGTGCCTTTCTGAACTGGCCACTGTCACTCCAGGCCATAACCGTCATATTTGCCTTGCGCTCGGCTATTTCCAGGGTAAAACGTGAGGCAAGATCATCACGTAACGCAGCACGCATCAGGCCGTGTCGATCAACTACGACTGCGCTCACGTGATAGCCGTCTTTACGACAGGCCTCGATGGTTGCACTGGCCACATCGCGCGCCAGCTCCATACCAATACTTTTATCAGTGACCACATCCGCCGCATAAGTCGCGGTGCTTAATAACAGACTTATAGAAAAAGCAATCAACTGTTTCATCATATTACCCTCATCTAATTGTTCAGAGATAACTTAAGCGCCTGCTCATGCTCGAAGATCAATATTTTTTAACGGAAACTCGCGAATACGTTTACCGGTGGCAGCAAATATGCCATTCAATACAGCCGGTGCAGCAACGGCAATAGTCGGCTCGCCGATACCGCCCCAGAATCCACCCGATGGCATCACGATTACCTCAACCTCGGGCATTTCATCAATTAACATTGATGGATAATCATGAAAATTCGATTGCTCAACCGCACCGTCTTTAACAGTGCATTCACCATACAGCAGGGCCGACAGACCATACACAAAGGAACCTTCCACCTGTGCCTCGATCTGTTGCGGATTCACCGCGTAACCAGGATCGGTTGCAGCAACGATACGATGGATTTTGAGTTTGCCATCCTGTTTTACCGATACTTCAGCACAGGCCGCTACATAACTGCCAAAGGTTTTGGTCACCGCCAGGCCACGGTGCACACCTTTTGCGGCGGCTGTGCCCCAGCCGGCTTTTTCAGCAACTGCATTCAGCACCGCCAGACTTTGCGGATGATCCTTCATCAGTTGTCGACGAAACTCCAGTGGATCCCGGCTTGCCGCATGTGCCAGTTCGTCAATAAAACATTCGGTGTAGATCGCATTCTGGTTGATATTCACACCACGCCAGAAACCCGCTGGCACAGCCGGGTTTCGCATTGCATGCTCAACCAGTAAATCAGCTACGGAATAACTGATCGCATGATCACCCTCAGCATGAAAACCCTGAAAGGTAATCATGTCGGCACCGTTCTCTGCCAGCCATTGAGGCCGGATAGAGGCCAGTATTGACTGCCCGGAAATACGCACATGCAAACCGTTCAGATTACCTTTATCATCCAGGCCACCCACCAGTTTACATTTGGTCACCGGGTGGTAGAAACCGTGCGCCATATCCTCTTCGCGTGACCAGAGCAACTTCACCGGTGTGCCGGGTATCTGTTTTGCAATCGCCACAGCCTGGGTGACAAAATCATGCACCGCACCCCGCCGGCCAAAGCCACCGCCCAGGTGAATCTTGTAAACATCACATTGCCTGATATCCAGGCCAGATGCTTCAGCTGTTGCCTCCAGTGCCACTTCACCGTTCTGCGTGGGGCACCAGACTTCACATTTGTCCCTGGTCCACAACGCGGTCGCCGTCATGGGCTCCATGGTTGCATGGTTCTGGTAGGGGTAGCTGTAAGTCGCCTCAACGGTCTTCACTGCAGCCTTGAGTGCCTTGTCCACATCACCATTCCGGTTACCCACAAATACATTGTCGCTGGAGCTCAGGCCTTCATCCAGCATCTTGTCAATAGCGGCACTGCTCAGGTCGGCATTGGGGCCCTTATTCCAGTCAATCGGCAATTCATCCAGTGCGGATTTTGCATGCCACCAGGTATCGGCTACCACGGCGACCGCGTAGTCGCCAACTTTTAATATTTTATGCACACCCGGCATCTTGCGTACTTTACTGTCATCGAATGACTTGAGCGTGCCACCAAACACCGGGCAGGCCTTGATCGCCGCATTGAGCATGCCAGGCAACTGAAGGTCAGCAGCGAACACCTGCTTACCATTGAGTTTATCGACCGTATCCAGCCGTTTTACCGGCTTGCCGATAAGTTTCCAGTCTTTCGGGTCTTTCAGTTCAATATGTTCAGGGGGGAACAGCTCTGCGGCTAATGCGGCAACCTTGCCATAGGTAGTGGTGCGACCACTCGGCTGATGCGTAATCACACTGTTCTCAGCTGTGCACTCGGCCATGGGCACACCCCATTGTTCTGCCGCTGCCTGAATCAGCATATGCCGTGCCACGGCGCCACCTTTACGCACATAATCATGGCTGCCACGAATACCCTGGCTACCACCGGTCGAGAAGCTGCGCCAGACTTTATCACGTGCCAGATTCTCGCCGGGGGTCGGGTATTCGGTAGTGACCTTAGACCAGTCACATTCAAGTTCTTCGGCCACCATCTGTGCCAGGCCGGTTAATGTACCCTGACCCATTTCGGAACGTGCGATACGAATCACTACCGTGTCGTCCTCAAGAATTTCAACCCAGGCATTTACTTCTGGTCCAGCAGGCGATGATGCTGTCGACGAATATGACGGTGCGTTGTCAGCGGCAAACGCTGTGCGGCTGGAAAGTGGTAAAAACAAACCCAGTGAGAAACCCGCGCCAATGGCAGTGCCCTGAATCAGGAAGTCGCGACGCGAAACATTGATGCGTTGATTTTTCATTATGCACCTCCGCGTTTGTTGTTCGGTTTTTTATCACCGGCGATATCAGCTGCCAGGTGAATTCCCTTGCGAACGCGATTGAAGGTGCCACAACGACAGATATTGGTAATGTTGTTATCGATGTCCGCATCGGAAGGGTCAGGGTTGGCATTGAGCAGAGCCGCAGCTGACATAATCATGCCCGGCTGGCAGTAACCACACTGTGGCACATCCAGTTCTTTCCATGCCTGTTGCAGGGGGTGATTATTATCGGCTGACAGCCCTTCGATGGTGACAATATCCTGGGAGGTATCGAGTGAAGAAACGGAGATCAGACAGGAACGGACAGCTTTACCGTCAATATGTACCGTACAACTGCCACAGATGCCAATACCACAACTGTATTTGGTGCCCGTTAAACCCAGCTGTTCGCGTAGCACCCACAACAGCGGCGTGGAGCCCTCAACATCGACCTCGAACAGCTCTCCATTGATTTTCAGTTTTATCATTTACCTGACTCCTGTTACATACAACGAGCTAACTGCATGATATTGAACGGCTTTAGATTAAAACGATTAAAACTCTACACCCGTAAACTGACTAACTCAAGTGTTAACAGTACCACCGGTTGCATTCTCACAGTCCAGCAAAATATCAGGGTACCAGCAGTGTAATCCTGTCCAGGCGGATACAGTACTGCTTTTTATCCTCTGATTCAGCCATTAAAAACTCCTGCCCGTCTTTTACCAGGATGTCTTGCGGCAGAACCCGGGCTGTATGGTCTTCATTGTTATCTGACCAGCGAATTTTTAGCTGTTTTTTATGCATAATGGCAATCTCATATTCATCGTGCAGTGCGCAGGCTATTGGCTGGTAAGGTTTATTATCCATGGTTGACTCCACAACGACTGGTTTCCACTTTTTCGATTGCGATTTTTCCTGACCGTTTATCTGCTGGCATAATATCAGCTGCCCCTGTCTAACTGCTTTCCGCTCATACAGGCATGCTGTTAACTGGCAATTGTCAATCAACAGTCAGTGGCGTTAGAATAGATTAAGACGGATGCCGCTGGATATAAGTTCTGAAAATATTTTCCCACGGTCATCAGCCACGGACATCAGATAGTGTTCGCAGAGTCCCTGTCAGACATACACCATGCGTTACACTATCTACCTCTACCTGCTTCAGTTTCAAGCAGGTCGCTAGAAAAAACAGGAGCATGTTTTATGAAAACGAATCGCTGGCTGTTTCTCGTTGTACTGCTATTACCCGGCAACATGGCACTGGCCGCCGACAACAATGCACCATGGGGTCACGCCACCGCGACTGACGTAGCCTACAAGCCACACAAAGTCGTTTATGATACGTCCACACACAGCATGGCCGCATTTACCAATGTGCTGGACCGGGTCAGTTACCTGAATACCCTGTACCAGGCAGATCCATTTGACTCATCAATCATCATCATACTGCACGGTGACGAAATCCCCTATTTCGCAATTAAAAACTACCCCCAGCATAAAGAACTTATGACCCGGGCACAGAGTCTGGAAAACAGCGGCAATATCGAGTTCCGCATGTGTAAACTGGCCGCTGAAAGCCACGGTTTTAAACCCGAAGATATTCATGGTTTTGTCGAAATGGTACCCATGGCCGATGCGGAAATTGTTCGACTGCAACAGGAGCAAGACCATGCGTATATGCAGTAATCGATACCTGCGACTACTGGGCCTGCTGTGCAGCCTGTTTGCAGCAAACCTGTCCGCGGCTGACGCAGTGGAAACACCCTATGGCACCATCACCCTGCCCTTTACCGTGCACCAGATTGCCGATACACCGGTTTATTACATTATGGGCACGCCCGGCGTACCGGGTGCCAACAATGAAGGCCACACCTCAAATGCCGGTTTTGTTGTCACTGATGAAGGCGTGGTGGTGTTTGATGCACTCGGCACACCCGCACTTGGTTATCGATTGATTCAACGGATCCGTGAAATAACTGACAAACCCATCAAAAAGATCGTGATCAGTCATTATCACGCGGATCACATCTACGGTCTGCAGGCATTTAAGGAACATGGCGGTGATCCCGAGGTAATTGCACAGCAACAGACCCTGGGCTACGTGGGTGGCAGCCGTGTCAATCAGGGGGAGGCAGCACAGCGCCGTCTTGAGCAACGACGCGAAGCGCTGTTTCCATGGGTAGACCAGAACACCTACCTGGTACCACCCGATACTACCTTTGACGATGAATATTCATTCGAGCTGGGTGGCTTAACCTTTGAAATACGTCACCTGGGTCCGGCCCATGCACCGGGAGACAGCATCATGCTGGTCAAAGAGCCAGGTGTGCTATTCAGTGGCGATGTCATCTACAAAGGACGTATTCCATTCCTGGATAGCCCCGAGACCGACGTGCGTCATTGGCTCAAGGGTCTGGAGTATCTCGCCAGCCTGGAACCTGCACCCAATTATTTCATTCCGGGTCATGGCGCTGCAGATACTGATGTAGCCCGCTCACTGGTGTTTACACGGGATTATATTAAATTTGTCATCAATGCGATGAAAAAGGCGCTGAAGAACCTGGTACCCTTCGACCAGGCGTATAAGGATACCGACTGGTCAGAATATAAAAAATTGCCGGCTTTCGATGCGAGTAATCGTGGCAATGCTTACCGTGTATACCTTGAACTGGAACCGGAATTTTTCTGAAACACTGACTGACTGTGACAGATGACAGACAACCAATAAAAATTATCCTCTGAAATGCACTGTAACAGTTTTTCTGTCATCAATGCTTTTCTGTCCAGCGGCCCGATCGTTTTTCATACTTCTCTTTCACCGCAGACCAGGCAACTTTATGCGCCACGGTCTCGCGATCATCGTCACTGTCGCGCTCAGCGGGATCTTTGTACTGCTCCCAGGCACTGTTAAACGCAGCACGGTAAATCTCCTGTGCATGTTCAGGTAGATTGTTAGTTACATTATCCGGCAATTCACTCAAGTTTTTGTAGGGCATGTTTTATCCTCAACGATTTTTACCATTAACGATAAGCAACAGACAGCGTGCCCGCCTCAGCCTGTTTTCGAACTAAAAATAAACCATAAAATAAGCCCCAGAACCGGGAGTAAAAGAATCAGCAGAATCCAGAATACTTTTGTACCTGTGGTGTTTGCACTGTCCAGTGTCTTAACTATTGCCCAGAGATCAAGCACCAGTACAATGAGTCCAAGTAACCCTGTCACTTCAATACTCATATATTCTCCTTTGTTGATCCTGAACAGTATGGACCCGTTAAAGCTGGCAGACAAGCCGCTGGCGTATTGTTCAGTTTCGTATTTTAATGCTCAATAGCACACTATAGCAGGATGAAAAAAATCGCTGTACCACTGGATATTACCCATGAAGCATTCTTTCTGTCCAGCCATGCAGTGTCATACATTCGTTTTTAACTGTTGCACTAATCATCACTATGCTGGATAGCCAATTAAATATATTATAAAAATGCAATATAGCTGTTCAGGTTTCAGGGAAGGTTTTGCTAAATATCACAAAATATGGCACCAGA
>JBFFND010000042.1:0-10498 GCA_041563375.1 Gammaproteobacteria bacterium
ACGCCAAACCGGCTCGCAAGGTGGTAAAAGTACTACCACTGAAAGGCCTGAAAGACATGGTATAAACTGCGTCTGCGGTAGACTGAATAAAACGGGGATATATGGTGAACCATATATCCCCGTTTGCTATCTATCTATGTTGATCTTGCTGCAGGCAAAATAAAGCACGCTGTCATCTCACTGTCATTTGGAAAGCACACACTGACTCTCTTATAATAGAATGTCGATATGAAAACACTGGCCGCCAAACTACCGCTTCACCTGACACCCGAGACACTGCTTCGGGCTAACCGGTTTTTGCCGGTGCTGCTAACCCTGCTGCTGGTAATTGGCTGCAGCTACCTGTTATCAAAAATCACCTGGGCACTGATTCCTGACGACAGTTCTGCGCTGCCAGTACAGAACCAGCGTACTGATCCGACAGCCGCACAGCCGCAGCGCACCGATTACAGCCACATCAGCCAGGCCCATCTGTTCGGCATCTATCAGCAAAGCGCCGCCGCCCCGCAAACCCAGGATGCCCCCGATACCCGGCTCAACCTGGTATTGAAAGGCGTGCTCTCAACCGACCCCATGAGCAAGGCCAGCGTCATTATCTCACTGGGCAAGAACGGCAAGGAAGATATGTACAGCATTGGTGACCAGGTCGCCAGCGCAACCTTAAAGGAAATTTATGCGGATCGGGTGATACTGCAACGCAGTGGCCAGCTGGAAACCCTGCGTATGCCGGACGAGTTTAATGATGACTTTATCACCAGCTTACCAGACAGCGAACTCCCTGATGGAGGCGACGCCCAGATAGATACCTCCTCACCCGGTGCTGCACTGTCGGATATTCGTGAGGAAATTCTGAAAAGCCCCACTTCTTTCGGCAAGTATGCGATTCCGGTTCCCTACAAGGAAAACGGCCGCATTGTCGGCTATCGCCTCACTCCGCAGGGAGATCGCACCCTGTTTGACGTGGTCGGGCTGGATCCGAACGATATCATTGTCGCCGTCAATGGTGTACAGCTTGATGACCCGGCGGAAGGGCTCAAGGCACTGCGTGAATTGCAAAGTGCCAGCCAGGTCAATATAACCGTGCTGCGCAATGGGGCAGAAATACCACTGCAATTTGATATACCATAAACAGATAGATAAACCCGAGACAATTATTTTGAATAGACAACATAAACACCTGCTGTGGTTTACCCATCCTCTTAGCCGCTTTCGCCAGTATGGCCGCCATCTGCTGAGCCTGTTGCTACTCAACCTGGCACTGATCTCGCCCAGCGCAGGCTTTGCCCAGGAAAACCAGATTACCCTGAATCTGAAGGAAGCGGACATTCGCGCACTGATTGCCACCGTCTCCAAGTTTACCGGCAAGAATTTTGTTGTCGATCCACGGGTCAAGGCACGGGTCAGCGTAGTGTCATCCAGAGCCATGTCGGAAAGCGAAGTCTACGAGGTCTTTTTATCAGTGCTGCAGGTGCACGGCTATGCCGCCGTACCCGTGGGCGGCATCGTTAAAATTGTGCCGGAGGTGAATGCCAAACAGGGGCCATTACCAGTGGTCAGTGATGACCGACATGTGGGCGATGAACTGATCACCAAGGTGGTGACGCTGGATCATGTACCCGCTGCACAGCTGGTTCCCATACTGCGCCCACTGGTGCCGCAACAGGGGCACCTGGCGGCATACAACCCCACCAACACCCTGATTATCACCGACCACGCCGCGAATATTCGTCGCCTCGCAGAAATCATTAAAAGCATTGACCGGCCGGAAAGCGACGAGCTCGAAATTATTCCGCTGAAACATGCATCCGCCTCGGAGCTGGTGCGCATTCTCAATTCACTGCAGGCCAGCGGCAATGCCAAAAAACCCGAATCCAGCCAGATCACCCTCGCCTCTGATGATCGAACCAACAGCATTCTGATGAGTGGTGAGCGCTCGGCCCGGCTGAAAATTCGCGCCACCATCGCCCACCTGGATACACCACTGCAGAATGAAGCCGGCAACACCCATGTGATTTACCTGAAGTACGCCAAGGCGGAAGACATCGTCAGCATCCTCACCGGTGTGCAGAAAAAGCAGGAGCAGGTCGACAAAAAAGCCATGCCGGCGAAAGCCCCAGGCAGCAGCGACAGCGAAGTGGATATTCAGGCAGATGAAAACACCAATGCGTTGATTATCACCGCCGGTCCCGATGTGGTTCGTCGCATGAAATCAATTATCCGCCAGCTGGATATCCGCCGCGCACAGGTACTGGTGGAATCGATTATTGCGGAAATCTCCAATAGCCGCGGCAAGGACTTCTCCTCGCAGTTTGTACTGGGTGGCAAGGAAGGTAATAACGACCGGGTACCGGTGGGTGTCAGTAACTTCGGCGGCAGCGGAGGTATTATCGGCCTGTTCAGTGGCGACCCGCAGACCATTGCAGGCTCACTGGGCGACGGCATTACCTTTGGGTTTGGCAGCGATCAGAACAACCGTTTTGCCTTTCTGCTCAAGGCACTCACTGCCGATGCCGCAACCAACATTCTGTCCACACCCAGCGTGGTTACCATGGATAACCAGGAAGCGGAAATCGTAGTGGCACAGAATGTGCCCTTTGTGACCGGCTCCTTCACCACCGCTGCGGACGGCGCATCCAATCCGTTCCAGACGGTGGAGCGGCAGGATGTGGGCATTACCCTGAAAGTCACCCCGCAGATTAATGACGGCAACACCATCAAGCTGGAAATCGCCCAGGAAGTCTCCAATGTATCTGCCTCCACCTCGGCCAATGGCGACATCATTACCAACAAGCGCTCGATCAACACCTCGGTGCTGGTGGAAGACGGTGAAATTCTGGTACTCGGCGGGCTGATTGACGACACATTGCGCGACCAGGTATCCAAGGTGCCGCTGCTGGGTGATATTCCACTGCTGGGCTGGTTATTCCGCTCCCACAGCACCACCAAGGAAAAACAGAACCTGATGGTATTTATGCGCCCCAGCATTATGCGTGACGGTGCTGCCGCCTATTATCACACCAACGAAAAATACAATTACCTGCGCGCGCAGCAGATTAATGCTGGAGAGCAGGGCTTTGGCCTGCTACGGGAACAAAGCGCACCGTTGTTGCCGGAACTGCCTCCCTATGTAGAAAAAAAGGACCAGGCCACGCCGAACGAAGAACCCGCCGACAACAAGCAAAAAGATCCGCTGGATTTTGAAGCCGATGATTTCTAACAGCGCCAGCCCGAACCCGCCAGAGGAAAATCACGCTGCCCCACCCGGCACCGCGCAATCAATTTCCTATGCCTTCGCCAAACGCCACGGCCTGCTGCTGGGGGATATCAGTGAACAGGCGGCGCAGCTGTTTTACCGAGGCCAGCTGAATCCACAGGCAGTGGCCGAAGTGCGCCGCATTATCAACCGCCCGCTAAGCCTCACTGCGATCAGCGACGAGCAGTTTGAAGCGCTGCTGGCACAAACCTATGAGCAGAATTCGGACCAGGCGATGGCAATGATGGCCGGGGTCAGTGATGAACTGGACCTGGATCAGCTGGCGGAAACCATTGAACCGGAAGACCTGCTGGACTCGGAAGATCACGCACCGATTATCAAGCTGATCAACGCGGTGCTCAGCGAAGCGATCAAGATCGGCGCATCGGATATTCACATAGAAGCCTTCGAAAACCGCATGCGCATCCGCTTCCGTGTCGATGGCGTGCTGCGGGAAATCCTGCAACCGCCGAAAAATATCGCGCCCCTGGTCATCTCCCGCATCAAGGTCATGGCCAAGCTGGACATCGCGGAAAAGCGCCTGCCGCAGGATGGTCGCATCTCGCTGAAAATTGCCGGCCGCTCGGTGGATGTACGTGTCTCCACCCTGCCCTCCGGCCACGGCGAACGCATTGTACTGCGTCTGCTGGACAAGCAGGCCGGGCGCATGGATCTGCAACACCTGGGCATGTCCTCGGTCGACCGTGACCGTCTGAATGACCTGCTGCAACACCCCCACGGCATTATCCTGGTCACCGGCCCTACCGGCTCCGGGAAAACCACTACGCTCTATGCCGGCCTGACCCGGCTCAATGACAAGAGCCGCAATATCCTCACCGTGGAAGACCCGATCGAATATTACCTCGACGGCATTGGCCAGACCCAGGTCAACAGTAAGGTGGAGATGACCTTCGCCAAGGGGTTGCGCGCGATCCTGCGCCAGGACCCGGACGTGGTGATGATCGGCGAGATTCGTGATATTGAAACCGCCTCGATTGCGGTGCAGGCCAGTTTAACCGGTCACCTGGTGCTCTCCACCCTGCACACCAATACCGCCATCGGTGCAGTGACCCGCCTGCGCGATATGGGCGTTGAGCCGTTTCTACTGGCCTCCAGCCTGATCGGTGTGCTGGCGCAACGACTGGTGCGCCAGCTGTGCCCCAACTGCAAGGAAGCGCACACCGCCACCGACAGCGAATGTGAGTGGCTGGGGGTAAAGCCTGATCAGGCGCCGCTTATCTACCGCTCCGTGGGCTGCGAGCAATGTAACCAGCTGGGCTATATCGGTCGCACCGGGGTGTATGAACTGGTACCGATTGACGACACTCTGCAGCAGATGATCCATGACGGCGCCGGTGAGCAGGCGATGGAAAAATACGCGCGCAGTTTCACCAATAGCCTGCGCAGTGACGGCCGCCGCCTGGTGCTGGAAGGCATCACCTCGCTGGAAGAAGTGCTGCGGGTTTCCCGTGAAGATTAGGATGCCTGATTAAGCATGGCCGCGTTTGACTACACAGTACTCGACGAACGGGGACGCGAAAAAAAAGGCGTGATCGAAGGTGACAGTGCGCGCCAGGTGCGTCAGCTGCTGCGTGACCGCGGCATGATGCCACTGCATATAGAAACCGCCGCCAGCCAGCACAAACCGCAGACCGCCAGCCAGCCGTCCCGTGCCTCGCGGCGAGGCATCAGCGCCACCGAGCTGGCACTGTTCACCCGTCAGCTGGCCACCCTGGTGCGCGCCGCGCTGCCGCTGGATGAAGCCCTCTCAGCGGTGGGTCAGCAAACCGAAAAACCACGCATCAAAAGCATGATCTTCGCGCTGCGCGCGAAAATCATGGAAGGTCATACCCTGGCCTCGGGGCTGAAAGATTTCCCCCGTGTATTCCCCGAGCTGTACCATGCCACGGTGGCCGCGGGTGAGTCCTCCGGCCACCTGGACATTGTGCTGGATCGCCTCGCCGACTACACCGAAAGCCGCCAGCAGATGAGCCAGAAAATTGCCCAGGCGACCATTTACCCGGCGATTCTGACCGTGATGGCGTTTCTGGTCGTCACCGGCCTGCTGATGTTTGTGGTGCCTAAAATCGTCGAGGTGTTCGACACCTCCGGGCAGGCCCTGCCTGCCATCACCAGTGCCATGATCTGGATCAGCGAGTTTCTGCAGAACTGGTGGTGGCTGCTGCTACTGACTGGCGTGGCGGGCTATTTCGGCGTGCAGCGCTTTCTCGCCATCCCCGCCAATAAACGCCGCTATCACCTGCTGTTATTGAAACTGCCGGTGGTCGGCAAGCTGGTACGCGGCCTGAATACCGCACGATTTTCCCGCACCCTGAGCATTCTCTCCTCCAGCGGCGTACCGGTGCTGGATGCCCTGCAACTGGCAGCGCCGGTGGTTACCAACCTGCCGATGCGCGATGCGGTAATTGATGCCGCGGCGCGGGTGCGTGAGGGCTCGAGCATTTATGCGGCGCTGGATCGCAGCAAACTGTTCCCGCCGATGACCCTGCACCTGATTGCCAGTGGCGAAAGCTCGGGTAACCTGGAAGACATGCTGGATAAAGCGGCGATACAGCAGGAACGGGAACTGGAAGTGCTGATCGCCACCTTTATGGGCCTGTTCGAACCGCTGCTGATTGTTGCCATGGGGGGCATCGTGCTGCTGATTGTGCTGTCAATACTGCTGCCGATTATCAATATGAATGACCTGATGCAGTAAGCCCCGCCTGTTGCATGCAAATACCAGACACTTACCCCATCACCATCCACGGAAAAACATAAAGTACCGTCCATTTGAACCAAAATGCAGCAAAATGGACAAAAATAGTTATACATGCCGAGGGGGAAACTGCTATCATTTTGCAGCATAAACCAAGCACTCTGGCCTGACTCATTCAGGAATAATAAAAAAACCATCCAGATACGCGCTAGTACCATGTACTATTCAAAAGCCTTACGGATAAATTTCAGCGCAGATTCCAGTTCGGATTAAATAAAGACACAACCTGTGACAAAGCAGGAGGAGAATCTAGCAATGTCGATTTCAAGACGTGAATTTTTACACCTTATGGGTCTGGCCGGTGCGGCCGGCGCACTGCCCGGCTCGGTGTTCGCGATGAGCCGCAGACCCACTGACATCTATGAATTGCCCAAGTATGGCAATGTGACATTGATGCACATGACCGACTGCCACGCCCAGTTACTGCCTATCTACTTCCGTGAGCCCAGTGTCAATATCGGTGTAGGTGAAGCACATGGCAAGCCCCCCCATCTGGTTGGCAAACATTTCCTCAAGCACTTTGATATCGATGCCAACAGCATCGAAGCCCATGCCTTTACCTATCTGAACTTCACCGAAGCGGCACAGCAATACGGCAAGGTGGGCGGTTTCGCCCATATGGCCAGCCTGGTAAAACGCATTCGTGCCGAACGTGGTGAGAGCAACTGCCTGTTACTCGATGGCGGTGACACCTGGCAGGGTTCCGGCACGGCAGTCTGGACCCGCGGCATGGACATGGTAGGCGCCACTAACCAGCTGGGCGTTGATGTCATGACCGGCCACTGGGAATTCACCTACCGTGATGAGGAAGTACTGAAAAACATCGAAGCCTTTAACGGTGAGTTCGTCGCACAAAACGTACAGGTTAAAGTCGATGCGCTGTTCGAAGGTTCACCGGCCTACGACGAAGACACCGGCCATGCGTTCAAGCCCTACACCATGAAAACCGTGGGCGGCGCACGCATTGCGGTAATCGGCCAGGCCTTCCCCTATACACCGATCGCCAACCCATCGCGTTTTATCCCTGACTGGACCTTCGGCATCAACGACCAGAACATGCAGCAGATGGTTAACATGATCCGCGATACCGAAAAGCCGGATCTGGTGGTGGTCATTTCCCACAATGGCATGGACGTTGACCTGAAGATGGCCTCACAGGTCACCGGCATTGATGTAATCTTCGGTGGCCATACCCATGACGCGGTACCCAAACCCAGCGTGGTACAGAACAAGTCCGGTAAAACACTGGTCACCAATGCCGGTTCCAACGGCAAGTTCCTCGCGGTGATGGACTTCGATATTCGTGGCGGCAAACTGCATGGCTACCGTTACCGCCTGGTGCCCGTGTTCGCCAACCTGCTACCGGCAGATGCCGAAATGCAGGCCTATATCGACAAGGTCCGTAAGCCCTATGTCGGTAAACTGAGCGAAGAACTGGGTCGCGCAGATGATCTGCTATACCGTCGCGGCAACTTTAACGGCACCTTTGACCAGGTCATCTGTGATGCGCTGCGCGCCGAGAGTGATGCACAGATTTCACTCTCGCCCGGTTTCCGCTGGGGCACCACGGTGCTGCCGGGTCAGGCGATTACCATGGAACACGTAATGGACCAGACAGCCACCACCTACCCGGAAACCTATGTACGGGAAATGAAAGGCTCCGACATCAAGCTGATCCTGGAAGACGTGTGTGACAACCTGTTTAACAAGGACCCCTACTACCAGCAGGGTGGCGACATGGTTCGCGTGGGCGGCATGGATTATGTGCTGGACCCCAACCAGAGTTTTGGCAAGCGCACCTCGAACCTGACGCTGGATAATGGTGAAAAGGTCGAGGACAACAAAACCTATAAGGTCGCAGGCTGGGCCACCGTAAACTCCGAAGCACCGGGTCGCCCGGTATGGGATGTGGTTGCCGACTATATTCGTGCCGAGGGTGATGTAAAGATCAAGAAGGTCAATACGCCCAAGCTGAAGAATATGGACTCCAACCCTGGACTGGCTGGCTAGCCGCTCAGGCACTGCAAGCCATCCCAAGCCCCGACCCTTACCCGGTCGGGGCTTTTTTATGTGCAGGTCTAACGTCGTTAGTCGTTAGTCGTTAGTCGCTAGTCGCTAGTCGCTAGTCGCTAGTCGCTAGTCGTTAGTCGTTAGTCGTTAGTCGTTAGTCGTTAGTCGTTAGTCGTTGGTCAGTTTAAAAGAAAACGCGAACAACGCACTAAAGTGCAGGAGCACTTTGAACGTGCGCATGCACGGCCCGAAGGGTGGAGCACAGGATGTGCGGAATAAATGAACGCAAATTTACGCGATTTTGTCCCAAAGCAGTTAGCCGGGGTGGCTAAACGCAGTTCATTGAGTATGTCTGCAGGCATGCTGAATGGGTCATAAAAAACCCATGAATTAGCGTTTATTTGCGTGAATTTGCGGACTTCTTCTCTATAAAGACCCTGTGTATCCACTGCGCTTGATGTCGCCCTGCAGCACTGAGCATGTCACAGATAAAGTCATATAACCTGCTTTTATTCGCGTTCATTTGCGTTCATTTGCGTTCATTCGCGTTTTCCTGTGCTTGTGCTTTTGCTGCTGGTTTTTCACCAGCCCCCCCAGCAGGTAATACAGCAACCCCGCCAGCGCACCATACAGATGCGCATTCACTGCCACACGACCGCCACTCAATGCCT
This sequence comes from Gammaproteobacteria bacterium, assembly GCA_041563375.1. GTDB lineage: Bacteria > Pseudomonadota > Gammaproteobacteria > SZUA-229 > SZUA-229 > SZUA-229. The sequence continues at coordinate 8,714 of JBFFND010000042.1, forward strand.
CGGAACCGGGCAAGGCCCCCTGCCATTGTTCCCACAGCAGCTTGCCCAGTAACAGGCACAACAACACCACACCGCTGAGCGGATAGCGCTTGCGCTCATACAACGCGCCCAGCATGAACAGGCCGTGCAATACGCCAGATAAGCCCACATAGGATGCCAGCTGTCCATCGGCATACAGACCGACGCTGCACAACAGGGCAATCAGCACGACGCCCAGCATCCAGTATGCCTGGCGTTGATAATGCCTGAAAAACAGCCACACCATGAACAGCCCCGCCATATTCAAGCTGAAGTGCGACCAGTTAAAGTGAACAAAATGCCCGCTGAGTAATCGCCACAGCTCACCCTGTGCAATCCGCTGCCGCTCAAAATACACGGTCTCGGTGGGCAGGAGCTGCAATACAAAACACAGACCGACCAGCAGTACCCATAAACCATTGCGCAGGGCATGGCACTTCAGTCGATGTAAAATGTCTGTCATATAAGAATATTTAACCATCTGGTATGATATTGCCCGGCGTCTCTGAGCAATGCGCATATCTCATCATTATTCAGAGACCACATAAGTTTAACCAACTATTCACAGTGGAGCTATCCGTGAAAACAGCAGCGTCAAGACAACAGGGCTTCACCCTGATCGAAATTATTGTAGTGGTGGTCATTATCGGTATCCTCGCCACCTTTGTTGCACCCAAGTTTTTAGGCCGCACCGATGATGCCCGCATCACCAAAGCCAGAAATGATATTCAGGCGCTGGAAAGCGCACTGGAACTCTACAAGCTGGACAATTACAACTACCCCACCACGGATCAGGGCCTGGACGCGCTGGTTGCGCCGCCCACCAGTGACCCTGTACCCAACAACTGGAAAGCCGGCGGTTATATCAAGAAGTTGCAGAAAGATCCCTGGCAGCGTGACTACCTCTACCTCAGCCCCGGTGAACACGGCGAGATTGATATTTACTCACTGGGTGCCGACGGTGTGGAAGGTGGCGAAGGCGCCAATGCCGATATTGGTAACTGGGACTAAGCCCAGACAGCCATGATGCAGGTGGCAGCGCATAGAAGTCGAGGCTTTACCCTGATCGAAATACTGGTGGTAATTGTAATCATTGCCATCAGCGTCGGCGTAGTGGTGGTCAACTTCAGTGGCGACAGCAACGCCGAAGCCGCCAAACTGGAAATCATGCGCCTGCAACAACGGCTGCGGTTTGCCCATCAGCAATCGGTGGTGCGTGCGGAGGAATACGGTATCCGCTTTTACAACAGCGGCTACCGTTTCCTGCGTTTTGATCAGGACAATGAAGACTGGATCGAGCTGCCCAATGACAAAATCCTGAAACGCCACCTGCTGCCGCCACCTCTGGAAATCGAACTGTATATCGAACAGGTCAGAACCAGTATTCCCGAGTCCTTTGACGACGACCCGGAACCACGCCAGACTAATTCTGCGCTGCCATCAGGCGACCTGCTTGATCAGCAGGAAAAACTCAGGCCCCACGTATTCCTGCTCTCCAGTGCCGAGCTGACGCCCGCGTTTGAACTGATTATTCGTGTGCCCGGTAGCGAAATCGAAGAACAGCTGAATGGACTTCCGCAGGGTGAGTACCACTATGTATCGGAAGACTAGCGGTTTCACCCTGATCGAGATCATGGTAGCGATGGCGATTATTGCCATTGCCCTGGCCTCGCTAATGAAGGCTTCGAGTAACCACACCTACTCTGCCGCCTACCTCAAAGCCAAAACCCTGGCGCATTACGTGGCCATGAACGAAGTCACCCGCCT
>JBFFND010000043.1:0-10468 GCA_041563375.1 Gammaproteobacteria bacterium
ACCCCCATGGCAGAGCTGATTGCACAGTGTGGTGGTTATCACAGGGATGCAGCCAAGCTGATTATGGGTGGGCCGATGATGGGCTTCACCCTGCGCACCGATGAGCTGCCAATTACCAAGGGCTGTAACTGCCTGCTGGTTGAAAACACCGCCGAGCAGCCGCCGGCCACCATGCCCTGTATTCGCTGCGGCGCCTGTGCCGACGTGTGCCCGGCACAGCTACTGCCACAGCAGATTTACTGGCATGCCAGCTCGAAAAACTTTGATCTGGCACAGGACTACCATTTGTTCGACTGCATTGAGTGCGGCTGCTGCAGTTATGTCTGCCCCAGCCAGATTCCACTGGTACAGTATTACCGCTTCGCCAAAACCGAAATCTGGAATCAGGAGCGGGAGCGGCAGAAATCGGATCATGCGCGCATCCGCCACGACTTCAGACAACAGCGCCTGGATCGGGAAAAGAAAGAGCGTGAAGAAAAACTGCGCAAGAAAAAGGAAATGCTGGAAAAGAAAAAGCAGCATGAAGCCGAGCAGGGTGGCAGTGATAACGTCGACCCGAAAAAAGCCGCAATTGAAGCCGCGATGAAACGGGTGCAACAAAAAAAGGCCGCCCAGCAACCCAGTTCGAACGATGACCAATAATTTCAGGACAACCCATGCAATTTAAAACCGCCACTTCACCCCATACCACACTGCCCGACAGTGTTCAGTCGGTGATGTTTAAGGTGCTGCTGGCGATGGTGCCCGGCACCATTGCGATGATTGTGTTTTTCGGCTGGGGTGTGCTGATCAATATCCTGCTGGCAAGCGTAGTGGCGCTAAGCTGCGAGGCGCTGATGTTGTGGCTGCGCAAGCGCCCGCTCAAACCCTATCTGTTCGACGGCAGCGCCCTGCTCACCGCCAGTCTGCTGGCGATCGCCCTGCCCCAGCTCGCCCCCTGGTGGCTCACCCTGATCGCCACCGCATTTGCGATTATCGTCGCCAAGCACCTGTACGGCGGTCTCGGCTTCAATCCGTTCAATCCCGCCATGGTGGGCTATGTAGTGGTACTGATATCCTTCCCCAGGGAAATGACCCAGTGGGTGCCGCCGCTGGTGGATGGTCATGTACTACTGAGTTTCAGCGAAACCCTGCGGGTGATTTTTAGCGGTGAACTGCCGCTGAACTACACCTGGGATGCGGTTACCATGGCGACCCCGCTGGACACGGTAAAAACCCAGCTGGGGCTGGAGCTGAGCATCAATGAAATTGAGAGCCACCCGGTTTACGGGCCGATGTTCGGCGCCATGGGCGGCTTCGGCTGGGAATGGGTCAATGGGCTGTTCCTGGCCAGCGGTCTGTTCCTGTGCGTCAGGCGCATTATCGACTGGCGTATTCCCGCCGGAGTGATTCTGGCGCTGTTAGTGTTTTCCAATGTATTTGCACTGTATGACTATGCCTCCTTTACCCCGCCTACCTTTCACCTGCTGAGTGGAGGCATTATGCTCGGTGCCTTCTTTATTGCCACCGACCCGGTTACCGCCGCTACCACCCGCAAGGGTCGCTGGCTGTATGGCCTGGGCATCGGCAGCTTTATTTATATTATTCGCACCTGGGGCGGTTACCCCGATGGCATTGCCTTCGCCATTCTGCTGATGAATATGGCGGTGCCATTGCTGGACTACTACACCATGCCACGGGCATTCGGTCACCGCTGGAACGAGTTCCCCCATCACCACAAGGGAGATGAGGATGAGCACTAGGCGCTACATTATTGCCAGCGGCCTGATACTTGGGCTGTTCGCGGTGATCGGCACCGCGCTGGTGAGCATCACCCATGACACCACCGAAGAAAAGATTGCGCAGAATGAACGCCAGGCGCTGCTGCGCAAGTTGCAACAGATCCTGCCCGCGGATCAGTATGACAATAACCTGCTGCAGAGCACACTGCAGATTCCCGCCGATGAGCGCCTCGGGCATAAGCAGCCGAGCACGGTTTACATTGCCACGCAGCAGGACCAGGTCACCGCAATGATTTTTCCGGTGATCGCGCCGCGCGGTTACAGCGGTGAAATCCACATGCTGGTGGGCATTAATATCGATGCTAGCATTGCCGGTGTGCGAGTGGTCAAGCACCGCGAAACGCCGGGCCTGGGGGACGCCATTGATGCGGATCGCAATGACTGGATTCTTGATTTTACGGGTAAATCCCTCAACAACCCCGCGCCCTCGAAATGGAAAGTAAAACGCGATGGCGGCGCCTTCGACCAGTTCACCGGTGCGACTATAACCCCGCGTGCAGTGGTGCAGGCAGTGCAGTTATGTCTGGTATACTTTGAGCGGCACAAGGATGAGCTGATCAGTGCCTACCGAAAACAACAGCATGAAGCGGCCGAGGCACAGCAGGACACCACTGACACAGAGAACGAGCACAGCGAAAATGAGTGATCGTAACTACAATGAAATCAGCAAAAACGGCCTGTGGAATAACAATGTTGCGCTGGTGCAACTGCTGGGCCTGTGCCCGCTGCTGGCGGTCACCGGCACGGTGATCAATGGCCTGGGACTGGGACTGGCCACCATGCTCACCCTGGTGGCATCCAACGGGGTGGTCTCGCTGATTCGTCACTGGGTACGCCCCGAAGTGCGGGTACCGGTGTTTGTACTGATTATTGCCTCGGTGGTCACCGCCATCGAACTGGCGATGAATGCCTGGCTGTATGAACTGTATATTGTGCTGGGTATCTTTATCCCGCTGATAGTCACCAACTGCGGCATCCTGGCACGCGCCGAGGCCTATGCTTCGAAGAACAGCCTGCTGCCCTCGATGCTGGATGGCTTTATGATGGGACTGGGCTTTATGCTGGTACTGGTCACCCTGGGGGCGATTCGTGAAGTGCTGGGTTACGGCACCCTGCTCAGCAATGCGCACCTGATGTTCGGCGAGATGGCACGTAACTGGACCCTGTACCTGGTTGACGATTACCCCGGCTTTCTGCTGGCCATCCTTCCACCGGGCGCGTTTATCGGCATGGGGCTGATCATTGCTCTGAAGAACATTATCGACCGCCGCCTGCAGAAAGCACAACGCACCCCGCTTGCCGACAGTGCAGCGGCTGCAGCCACCAGCTAGATACCGAGGCGGTTAAATCTAACGAACGATGAACAAACAGAAACGCAGCGAAATTTTCTCGCGCCTGCGCGAGGCAGATCCCGAACCCACCACTGAACTGGAATACAGCAGCGAATTCGAACTGCTGGTCGCGGTTGCACTATCCGCGCAGTCCACCGACAAGGGGGTGAACAAGGCCACCCGTAAACTGTTCCCGGTGGCCAATACCCCGGAGAAGGTTCTGGCGCTGGGGGAAGATGGCCTCAAGCAATACATCAAGACCATCGGCCTGTATAACAGCAAGGCCCGCAACATTATCAAAACCTGCAAGATTCTTGTTGACCAGTATGACTCTCAGGTACCGGATGACCAGAAGGCACTGGAATCACTGCCCGGTGTGGGACGTAAAACCGCCAATGTGATTCGCAATACCGCCTTTGGCCACCCCACCATGGCGGTGGACACCCACATCTTTCGCGTTGCCAACCGCACCCGACTCGCACCCGGCAAAAATGTGCTGGAAGTGGAAAAGAAGCTGCTGAAATTTATACCCGATGAGTTCAAACTGAATGCACACCACTGGTTGATTCTGCATGGCCGTTACACCTGCATCGCCCGCACACCCCGTTGCGGCTCCTGCATTATTGAAGACCTGTGCGAATACAAACAGAAGAATGTCGAATGAGTACACGGCCGATAACACAACAGGCAATCTATGTTTGGTAACGACCGCAATCAGCTACGCCAGATGTATAAAACCGCCTGGGACAAATTCCAGCAACAGCAGTTGCTGAGCCCGCTGGAAGCGCAGATTGCCGCAGTGATAAAAGAACACCCGGAATATCATGGTTTGATTAACCAGCTGGAAAAGGACTACCTGCCGGATAACGGCGACACCAACCCGTTTCTACACATGGGACTGCACCTGGGCCTGCGTGAACAGCTCAGCACGGACCGTCCGGCCGGTATCAGCCAGATCCACCAGCAGTTACTCGCACAGACGGCTGACGCACACGTGGCGGAACACCGCATGATTGAGTGCCTGGCGGAAGCCATGTGGCTGTCGCAAAGCCAGCAGCAACCGCCCGATGAAGCCGCCTATCTGCAGTGTCTGCAGGACCTGCTGAAATAACAGCCAACACCAGTCAGCAGCACCTCACGTACAGTTTGCAATTAAATGTGAACTTGCATCAAACCCAGAGAACTAACCACTTGTAAGCAACAATGAGTTCGAGCTAGACTCGAACGGTTACAACAAACACCTGAATCATCAACCATAGGTATAACAATATGAAAACACTGATCAACAAGTCTATTATTTCCGCCCTGAGCTTTTTATTTGTCATTGCCTTCAGCCCAATGACGACAGCTGCCGAAAACCCCTTTGGCATGAGTAACTCGGTTGACATGCAACTGGCCGATAGCCATATGGAAGGCAAATGTGGTGAAGGTAAATGCGGTGGCAGCAAGAAAGACCGTAAATGTGATGACGACAAGAAAGGCAAGTGTGGCGAAGGCAAATGTGGCGCCGAGATGAAAGAAAAATCTCGTGATAACAAATGCGGCGACGGTAAAAAATCGAAATCTGAAGAACCCAAGTGTGGTGGTAGTGAATAAACACAAACCAGATCGAGACCAGAATCACCAGCTCCCAGCTGTGATTTAAACCCACATAATAAAGCCTCATTCCATAAAGGAATGGGGCTTTATTCTGGCCAGGTAAAAGCGAATATACAAGCCATAAATTGACACTATTATTTTTAATAACAGCACCTGCCACATTTCTATAAATTGTTCGTCCATCCCTTAAATACTTGCAGAAACAACATAAGGCATAAGAAAAATTGTTTTTACTGTTAACAAAATCTTTAATCAATGACCCAGCAGCGCGCCATGTTATCCATAGAGCATCTGATGCGACTTATTGAATACAGGATCTGGCACTATCAGCGTTACGAAATGCCAGGGTAAACTGGGTAACATGCCAATTACAGCTATAAGTAATCACCTGTTATTATCACCAGTCATTAATTACGCTAATTACCAATCCCTTTCCATAGCCACTAGCCAGTATTTTTAATTGACTTTCACGAACTTCTGTTGAGAATAGATCAATCCTGTACTCAAAACAGGAAGCAACATGGAGGTGCTTGACAATGATTATTGGCAGAACCGGCTTTTGGTTACTTGTACCTGTAATTGTGCTGCAGTCTTCCTGTGGCGGTAGTAGTGGTGGTGGCGATCGTCCCCCACCGAATAATTTTACCGCTTCGGCTATTAGTGTTGAAACAACTGATCCCCGCATCGCCTATCCGCTCAAGGTTTCGATTTCGATAAATGCTGACAAAGCGGCAGATAACGTAAGCGTGTCACTGTTTGCCATTGAGAACACCGATGATGAGAACATCGAAGCTCGACAAATTCCCCTGGGCTCCGAAACCATAGAACGGCTGGAAAGTGGAGAACATTCCTACGAGCTGAATCTTAATATCCCTTCCAGCGTCGAAATATCCGGCCCTTATTTCATTGGCGCCATTGTTGATCCTGCGGAAGAATTTGACGAGACGGATGAGGACGACAATACCAGCACCACCGAAACGCATCTGGCTGCAACCAATCAACCCAATATCCTGCTGGCCGAGGTGGCACTGGATCGCACTGCGCTAATTATTAACACCGATGAATACCTTGAGGAAGTCGGCGTTGACAATGTGTATAACGCCGATGCCGGCGGCACTATTACGCTTGGCGCTGACGGCCTGGACGTAAACGAGACAGTTGATATCGAAGCCTTTGCCAGCCTGCGCATTATACGTAACGACAATGGCACCTCGCACGAAGTGCCATTGTATCTATGGAACTCGGTAGCACAACGCTACAACCATGCCTATGGCATCGACCCTGATACCGATGCACAGGTTGAAGTCGAATGGTTACCGATGGGGTTATTCACGCCGCAACTGGTTGCATTCACTGGCGATGAAGCAGACCTGGATGACATTACCCGCAATGCCGAACACATGGATTTCTATTTCCCCGGCAAACTCGGCTACGAGCTGGAACAGGCATTGCGTTATCCACCACAACCCTGTGTCGGTGACTGTCTTTTCGACTTTGACTTGCCACCGCCAACAATACCGCCGCCGGATCTGACAGCAGCTGCGATTAACGAACTGAAAGCTTTCCTTTCCGGCCTGCCATTCAGCGGCGTACTCGGCGATGAAAGCACCAGCCTGGCGGCCCTGGATTTCCAGGTATGCGTAAAGATACGTCCCACTGACCCGATGATCAGCGACCGTATTGCAGCCGATAACGAGGCCTGTCCTGCAATTGAAATTTTCCTGCCACCGCTGCCGCCTGGAACACCGTCATACAATACTGGCAGCTATTCACCTCAATATACGACTCCGTCTCAACCACTGATTTCAGGTGACGGCTTCGCCACCAGAAATAACAACCGTCACTTTGCTTTTAATCTCGATTTTGGTGCCGGTTCCACAGCCGACAACCGCGGCTATATCGAACAGGTAACTGCCGGTATACCGGTCACACTACTCGGACGTGACTTCGACTTTCTGCGGATAACCGCACGTGCACAACTGGTGCCCGACTACCTCGGTAAACCAGCCTCCGAGCAGTCCGGCTTCTCCTATGAAATTATTTTCCTCAATCAGGTAATCGATGCCTTACCCGCCACCACAGCATCTGTATCCATACCACTGGTTCAGTATTCAAAAGAAAAAGAAGCCGAACAGCAGTTTTTCGTCGGGCCAGTGCCAATGATCGCCGGCGCGACGATCGGTGGCAGTTTCGGTATTGACTATACCTTTGGCTACGGCGGTGATGATCCATCATTGTTTGGCAGTGGTGCTTCAGCCAATCCTGTGATCTCGGTGGGAACTTCAATTGGCCCGTTTGCCAATCTCGAAGCGGGCATGTTTGCCGGTGTCGGCACCAGGGTATTCGCTGTTGGTGTGGAAGGTGTGGTCACACTGCTCGAAGAAAAGATCGTGTACTTTATCGGCACCGAGATTGAAGTGATCGACGATGGTTTCTCCAGCGGTGACGTGGAATTTTTAATTACCCAGTTGCAGAAGCTGAGCAATATCTTTACCGGACCGGTGGGCAAGCTGAATCTGTTTGCCAAGTACACCGTACCTCAGGTGAAAACCTGTAAATGGAAGTTCATCAAGGTCAAATGTATTGTGCTGGGGACCATCAAGGCGACCAAGAACATTTACACCACTCCGGCGCTGTTCCGCCGTGAGGATATCCTGTTCGAGGATCCATTTGCCGAGCTAGATGTGGTGATTGTCAGCGGTCAGTCGCCGGCTTATTTTGTTCCATAGCTGAAACTGAAAGCTTTAGTTGATCGTTAACTGTAAAGTTCGTTCCTGTGAATCCCAGGCCCTGCCTGCAAGACCCGCTTCGACTTTACACTTACCCCCGCCGGAGACCAGATAATGCAGCGGAGTTTTTTAACCTGAATGAATATAAGATGGTTAATAGCCACAGTCCTGGCACTGCTTGTGGTCATACTGGCTGCCGTGTGGTATTCAGCCAACACGGATAAAGCCCCGTCAGTTACCGACCAGGCTGACGAACTTTCGACTGCTATGGCAAACAGTGTGTCTACCATGCCATGGCAAAACGGTATAGCTCAGCGCTACCGGGTGCTGTCCGACTCGTCCATGAAAATGCAGACAGCGGCACAGGGTGCTTCATCCATTCGCGTCCACATGCAGGGCCAACTTGATACTCTGACATTGCAAACTGGCAATGGCACAGCCATGGTCGGTATGCGACTGTCTTCAGTTCAATTGAAAATCAACGATACAATGGATGATGCAACTAACCGCGAACTCGCCACACCCTTCAGGGTACATTTCGCGGCCAGTGGCATGCCACTGAAGTTTGAATTTCCAGCTGAAGTAAATCAACAGAACCGAAGTATTCTGGAAAATCTGATTCGCGGCTTTCAGGTCAGCCTCGAACGTGGCGACAGCTGGACGACACAGGAAACAAACGGCTCGGGAACATACGAAGCTGTTTATCGGCGCCTCGCCACAGGACAATTTGAAAAATCCAAACGCAGCTTCAGTCACACCGCTGCAGGTATGATTAGCTGGTCGGAGGTCAGTTCCAGCGAAAATTTCACGATTAATCCCAATGGCAACTGGTTCTCTGAAATGCAGGTAGAGGAAACAATGCGCAGCGACGGCCAGAGCAACCTGGCAATGAGCGTTAACAATCTTGCGACACTGCAGCTACAGGCGGGTACACAACCTGCGCTCAGTCCGGAATTATGGCGTTTTGATGCAGTCGCCGCTGCGGACACGGCATCGCCCATGACTCAACCAGTGCCGGATATCACGCCGGAAGAAGCGCGCAAGCAGATTCTGGCGAGTGTTCCCGAACTGGATACAACAACGCAGGGAAGACTGGGACTGATCCACAAACTGCGTGATCTTTTACGCGTCGATGACTCACTGCCGCCGCTAATACTGGAGGCACTGAAAACACAGCAACTCAGTGACCGTACCCGTGCTGATCTCTATCTGGCACTGGAACTGGCCGGCACCAGCAGCGCCCAGCAGGCACTGATTGAAGTGATTAGTGATGAAAGCTGGCAACTGAAAGATGGCATGCGCGCCATCGTTGCACTGGGCGGGGTGAAACAACCAACGCCCGACACCATCAGGGCACTGTGGGAGGTGGGGCAAACCGGTTCCGGTGGTGAACGCCAGCGCATGGCAAATACCGCAACCCTTGCGCTGGGCAGTATCGGCAATACCCTGAACCAGAACGCAGCCCCTGAGTATGCATCCCTGCGATCAAGCCTGCTAGGTAATGCACTCGGTGCCGGCTATGTAAGCGAGCGCAGTAACACTATCAGGGCGCTGGGTAATACCCATGATGCAAGCCTGGCGAACGATGTGGTGATATTACTGGATGATAGCGAACCGGCCATACGTCGTGCAGCCGCTCTATCGCTGGGCACGCTGGGAACTGATCAGGTCGCTGACAGACTGGTGACACATTACAGTGAAGAAGATAATGGCTATGTGCGCGGTGCGATTGCCGAATCACTGCAGTCATGGAGCGAACCCACAGATACCGCAATGGCCATGTTCAGGCAGTCAGTGCGCAGTGAGGCGGATGAAACAACACGATACAATATCACCGTACTGCTCAGCAATAACCTCGATAAATTTCCCGAGAACGAGGCCGTGCTCAGGGACATTATACGCAACGAACCTTCACAACGTATTCGCCAGCAGGCGGCGAATGCGCTGAGTACGCGGCAGGCTCAGCCCTGAGGGCTATTCTCCATTATAGTCGCCAGACATAATTGACTTGAATTGATTTTGGCAAAAAGGGCCGCTATCCCCTTTAATGATGTCACCGTACAACGTTAAGTTAATTCCTATAGCGACACCAATATCCGCAAATGCAATTTGTGGAGCTGCAAAGATCACATAAATCACACATCTTATAATCACTAAGACATCTCAATGGGTACGAGGCTTGCCCCCGTTTATTCTGCTTATTAGATGATTTTTCTAAAAATGCCAAGCCCAAAAATACCCGACATAAACAAGATGATTGCCCCTGGAACAGGAACAGCAGTTATTGATGTTAGCATTACGTCACCGTACGCATATACAGCACAGCCAGAATCACCACCCGCAAAGCAGCCACTGTCTATTGATCTAAATGACTGACCTATTTCCCAGTCCTGAACTCTCCAGTTATCAGTAATGAATTCACTTGTTTGAACCCTTACATCAAGTTGTGTTCCTGTAATTTGGCCCATGCTATCTGACGGCCTTACCCAGTTAAAACCCTGATAATTTGCATTACTCTGCATACCATTAATGATTGAGCCAGATATTGTTTCAGTATAGAAATAGCTCCATGTCCCAGCTGAGTTAGTAGAAGTACTGTTGTTAGCATCGAAATCCACTTCAAAAACATATGTCACTTCTGTCTCACCTACAGTCACATCAAAGTCATTTATGCTTAACCCGCTATGATAAGATTCGAACCCTGTAACAACACCTTCGAAGGTGTATTGCATAATAGCGGATTGTGAAAGTAGAGGAACCAGCGTCAGGATAAGAAATGTAGCAACCTTTCCATAATTGTAATTTTGTTTTTTCATTTTCATTATTCCTTTTGTATGTGTATTCACTAGTGTACATAAAAATCAGGCATTTATACATTAGCTTACCTGTAATCATTTTTATCCTTGCGGGATAACAGGGATATATACGACGTATCACATCTGCGAGTTTTCTTATTTGTAAACAACCATATCAGCCAGCCTGTTTTAGTTCGATATTGATTTACCAGGCTCTTTGAACAACCAGCAGC
>JBFFND010000044.1:0-10441 GCA_041563375.1 Gammaproteobacteria bacterium
AGGCAGCTTGTCTACTGTCTGATCTACCGCAATTTTCAACCCGGCCCGGTACATTTTCTGCGCCTCGCTTGCTGCATCCATTTTTGTTTCCAGCAATTCAGCCAGGCGCAAATAGGCTTCAGAGGCTGGCTGAATTGAGATACTGGTTTCGAAATAACTTCGTGCCTTGCCCCAGAACTCACAGCGCATCGAGAGCTTACCCAGCACCAGCAACAGCGCCGCATTCCTGGGGTGCTTATGCAGCCATTCTTCGGCAGTCTCCAACGGCTTTTTAGGCTGACTGGTGATTAAATCGGCATACAGGCTGGCCAGCTGGTTATCCCAGTGCCTGTTCAGTGTCTGGCGGATTAATGCTTCGGCCTCATCGTCTTTTTTCTGTGTATGCAGGTAGCTGGCATAGATATAACTCAGCTCGGTATTTTCTTTTAATCCCTTAGGCATATCACGCCAGATGGCTTCGGTTTTATCGCCATCCACCTGCTTGATGCTTTTACTCAGCATTCCGTTAAAGGCTTCCACTTCCAGCTGATCCAGCTCCTCCACATCCATGGCTTTGAGTTTTCTGACCTGCTGCAGCACCTGACTGAGGTGATCCCAGTCACCCAGATGCCTGAAGGTATAGGCCTGTAATTTTTTTACATAACCATGGCCGGGGGACAGACTGGCAATATGATTCAATGTGGCCAGCGCCTGCTCATACTGTTTATGGCTTAACTGTAATTCCGCCTGGGTCAGGCCAATCGCAACATCGGCCGAGGGTGTAGATTCGTGCGCCAGCCGCAGGTATTCATCCCTGCGCTCATAGGCACCCTGTTGCTGTGCAGCACGCGCCGCCATCAGGTAATTTAACAGCACCGTGTCATTTTTTTCTGCATGGCGAATCAGCATTTTTTCAGCCTGCTCGAAACGTCCTTCGGAAATTTCGATCAGTCCTTTTATCAGCGTACTCTTTGAACGTTCAAGCTGGCGATTATAATGACGCCGACGCATAAAGCGGGGGATATTCAATATCCCGGATAGAAAACGCACCAGATAATAGAACACAAAAAAACTGAACGCATAAAACCCGGCAAAAAAGATAAACGAGGTTTCCACGGTGTATTCAACAAAACTGAATACCACATAGCCCGGCCCACTGTAATAGGCAAGCACGCCGATTGTAACAGCCAGTATACTGGCAAGTACCACTGCGGTGATTAATCGTTTCATGGCTTCACTTCCTCGGCCATTGGCGCCTCACTCAACTCCTGCTGTAACAACTCCCATGCTTCAATCAATTCGGGTAACTGTTGCTGCAGATTTAGCTGCTGATAGGACTGCAGCTGCTCAAGCAACTGCGCCACCCGGTTATCCTTTTCATCATAATGCTGTTGCAGCAAATCAATAGACTGCGCCAGTTCATAATGAAACTGTTGCTGGTTATAACTCAATACCGCCAGACGTAATGCCAGCAGATGTGATTGCAGTTGTTGCTGAATATCCGCCTGCTGATTTTCACCCTGGTTGAGCTGTATACTTCGCTGGTGTACTTTTATATCGCCGATCTACTTGACCGTATCAATCAACGAATCTACAAACCCTTGCGGCTCAACGGAAACCTCCGCCTGCGGCTCTGCTTCAGCCTGCGGTAATTGTGCTTCAATTGCGCGCTGTATGGATTTGAACGGCAACTCGCTAACCAGACGAACATGTTCATCAAGGCGCATCGCAATACCGCTGACATCAACCTGATGAATCGCCTTCAGCTCGGCGATGTCACTGTTCAATTGCTGACGGATTTTAAACAGCTTTAAATCGCCCAGCTGCTGAATACGCGAGTCGGCACCCTGCAATGCGGCGATCGCCCCTGAAATGTCCCGCGCCACCTGTAAGCGTCGATGTGCCATACGTAGCAGGTAATCAATTTCTGCCAGTGCCCAGCCTCGCTGATTCTGTTGCAGTAACTGCATCGCCTGTTGCGATATTTCGGTTGTCACCGCCAGGTCCTGATTCAGCTGCTGCAGACTCTGTTCATGAAAACTGATTTTTGCAGTTTCCTGGGAAAACTGCTGTTCAAGCTGTGTCAGTGCAGTTTGCAGTTGTTCGAGCTGCTGCGTAGTGCGCGACGCATGTTGTTGCAGTTGCAGCTGTTGCTGCCAGAAATAATAGCCAGCGGCTGCAGTGCCTGCGGCAATAATCAGAAGCAATGTATAGCTCACGCCAATAGCGACTTTGCCGGGTGATTTTCCCGCTGGTTTTGCAGGTGTGCTCTGTGCAGCCTCTATTTTATTATTTTTGTTGCTGTTACCAGCCGACGACGGGGCCTGCGTCGTCCTGTCCTGTTTATCCGGGCTATTTGCAGATGACCTGGCCTCAGGCTTTTCGGCATTGTTTGCTTTTGCTTTATCTGACCCTGCTGTATCGGATGCATCGACAGAGGTGCTGACTTTATCCGTCACATTATTTTCCTGTTCTGTTTTTTTAGCCATGGCGTTTACTTTATCTTCAGATGCGCACCCTTATTTAATCCGTTTATTTGAGCAGGGCGTTTATCATATGTTGATTCAGGGCTGATTCCGCCTGGGTTATTCGTTCAAATCCCAGTGAACTCGCCAGTGTGGCACAACGCTTCGAAGGCACAAGCAGGTGCGCCTTGAGCATCGCCTGTCGTGCCGGCATTTCGAGCATATCATACAAATTTTGCAGCGTTTCATTACTGGTCACTATAATATCGGTGATGCCATAGTCTGCCCAGTGCTGGCTCAACTGATGTCGCTGCAGGCCACTGTCGGTCACCGGCACTGCGCGGCAGTAGACTTCGGCATAGTCAACGATCGCACCCCGTTCACGCAGTGTCTCCGCCAGCACTTCCAGCCCGCTCTGCCCGCGTACCAGCAGTATGCGCTGATTACTCACCAGCTGCATCTGCGGCAGTGCAAGCAACCCCTCGCTATTAAAAGCCTTTTCCGGCTGAATACTCACCTTGAACCCGGCCTGTTGTGCAGCCGCCTGTGTGGCCTTACCAATCACCGCAATCTGCGCCTCGATTGATTCTGGCTCGCGCGCCATTGACTGTAGAATCTGCTGCGCCTGCATCACCGCATTGGCACTGGTAAAGATCAGCATGTCGTACTGGTTAATCTGCGCAAAGGTCTGCTGCACATGGGGATTGTCACGCAATGACTGAATTTCAATGCTCGGGAACAGCAGCGCTTTACCCCCCGCCGCTTCAATCAGCTGCGCCAGCTGCGTGGCCTGATGTTGCGGGCGGGTAACCAGTACCACTCTATTTGTCAGATCCTGTGTCGACATGCTCAGTCCAGCATACCCATTTCACGCAAAATAACATCCGCACCACGACTCAACAGGTCTTCTGCCAGTGTTTTGCCCAGCGTCTCGGCCTGCTCCCTTGGGCCGCGAATTTCACCGCGCACCACTTCACTGCCATCGGGACGGCCCACCAGGCCACGCAAATAAATCTGATCGCCTTCAAGCAGGGCAAACCCGGCGATAGGCACCTGGCAGCCACCGTTCAGGCGATTATTCATGCCCCGCTCTGCCAGTAACCGGGTGTGTGTGTCGTGATCATTTAATGGCGCGATCAGTGACTCGATACGCTCATCACCCACACGGCATTCAATGCCCACTGCACCCTGGCCCACTGATGGCAGGCTCTGCTCCGGCGGAATCCTGGAACGGATGCGCTCCTGCATTTCCAGCCGCAACAGACCGGCAGTGGCAAGGATAATCGCATCAAACTGGCCATCATCCAGTTTCTGCAGGCGGCTGTTAACATTGCCACGCAGGTTGAGCATTTCCGCCCCGGGCATATGTTCTTTTATCTGCAGCTGCCGACGCAGGCTGGACGAGCCGATGCGTGCATTGGCAGGCAGGTCCTGCAGACTGCTGTAGTTGTTTGAGACAAACGCATCGGTCGGGTCTTCACGCTGCATAATCACCGGCAGATGCAGACCCTCCGGGAATACCATCGGTACGTCCTTCATTGAGTGCACCGCAATGTCCGCCTCGCCATCCAGCATGCTTTGCTCCAGCTCCTTAACGAACAGCCCCTTGCCACCCACCTTGGCCAGTGGCGCATCCAGGAACTTGTCGCCCTTGGACATAATTTTCACCAGTTCGATTTCCAGCTGCGGATTACGTTGCTTCAGCTGGCGAGCCACTTCTTCGGCCTGCCACAGGGCCAGGGGGCTTTTACGAGTGGCGATGCGAACGGGCTGAGATTGGGACATAGAATTTTCCTGACGCTTGTAGCAAACACGGTATTCGCACCCTGTTCACTGTATCTGTTAATTGAAAGGGATATTTTACCTGAGATTGCGCCTTGTATCAGCTTACATAGCTGAGTTTAGCGTTGCAATTAAGCGCCATGTGCCGTTGGCTGATAAGCCATCGGTCTGCGAGCAAGGCAAAAGTTGCTGCCACGCTATTTGTAGGTCGACAGGTTTTTGATTTTCTTTCTGACGTGGGGTAGATGACGACGGCTGATTTCCAGACGGTCATCAATGCTGTCCATGGTCACCACACAATGGCCTTCGCTGTTTTTCTCCAGCCCGGTCATATGGCGATTGGCCACCAGCGCATTACGATGAATCCGCGTAAACAGGTGACCCAGTTCCTTTTCCAGTGATTTAAGCGACTCTTCAATCAGGCATTCATGGTCGTCTGTGCGCAGGGTGACATATTTATGATCCGCCAGAAAATAGCGTATGGTTTCAATGGGTACCAGCTCCAGCTTGCCCCGGGTTTTTACACAGATATGGGTGCGCACCTGCGGCTCGTCATCCATCTGCCGGATCTGTTCCAGCTGCGGCCGGGTCAGGCGCACGGCGGCCTGTAGTGCCTCCTGCAGACGCTCCTGTTTAATCGGCTTGAGCAGGTAATCCACTGCGTGGGTTTCAAAGGCTTTTAAGGCATGTTCACTGAACGCAGTGGTAAACACAATCGCGGGTGGTTTGCTTAGCAGATTCATATGGTGTGCTGTTTCGATGCCATCCATGCCGGGCATGCGGATATCCAGCAGCACCACATCGGGCTTGAGCTCCTGCGACATCTTCAGCGCATCTTCACCATTGGACGCATTGCCGCAGACGTCAAAGCCGTCCAATCCCTGTACCAGACCTACCAGACGTTGCCTGGCAAGCGGCTCATCATCAACAACTAGTATTTTCATGGTTCAAACTGGTATGCCTATCGAAATGGTGTATCTGTGTGGTTCTGCCTTAATAATGAATTCTGCCTGATCCCCATACATTAAAGACAGCCGCGTTTTAATATTCGCCTGGGCCATATGATTGCCCTGGTGCCGGCTCATCGCATGTGCCTCGCGCACAGGATTGCTCACTGTTAAGCATAGTCTATTGTTCTCGAGATGCGATGTTATTTTCAACTCGCCACCCTCGGCCACCGGCTCGATGCCGTGGTAAATCGCATTCTCCGCCAGCGGCT
The DNA here is from genome assembly GCA_041563375.1 of Gammaproteobacteria bacterium. Lineage (GTDB taxonomy): Bacteria > Pseudomonadota > Gammaproteobacteria > SZUA-229 > SZUA-229 > SZUA-229. Next base: position 5,446 of record JBFFND010000044.1, read on the forward strand.
GCAGGCACAGGGCCGGCACTTCGATCTCCATTGCCGCCTCATCCAGCTGCCAGTCGACACTGAGGCGCTCGCCCAGGCGCAGGTGCTCAATATCCAGGTAGCTGGCGGTGAGATCCAGTTCATCCCGCAGGGTGTGGCTGGTTTCATCCTGCAGACTGGCACGGAACAGATCCGACAGATCTTCCACCGCTTTTTCCGCCTTGTCAGCATCAATGCGCACCAGGCTGGCAATGGTATTCATGCTGTTGAATAGAAAGTGCGGGCGAATCCGCGCTTTCAATGCCTGAACCTGTGCATGGCTCTGCGCCTGCAGATTGGAGCGCCACTGATGTTGCACATAAAAATAGCGCAGCATCACCGCGTAAATAAGGCCGCTGATTGCCATAATGCGCAGTACAAAATACAGCTGCTCATTTGCGCTGAAACTGTTCAGACCAGAGAGCACACTTAAATATAAAACCAGCCCCGACACCAGCAGGGTGGCCAGCCACATAATCAGCAGGCTGATCAGTGTACACAGCAGCACGCTTTGCCGATTCAGCCAGTTTTTCAATACACACAGCAGGCTGGCATTGAGCAGTGCCAGCCACTGGGCAAACAGTGAGATCAGCGCCAGCCGATCCCAGAAGCCCTGGCTGTTACTGGGGGCGAGCGCCAGTAACAGCGACAGCAGCTCAACCAGCAGCACCAGCATAAACACGCTGCCGACATCACAGAAATTGGGAATAAAGCCCTGCTTCTCATTCGATTCCATACTCATGGGCACAGTTTAGTCGATCTTTATCATTTGTGAGATTCCGCCGCCTTTGCCGCCAGATTTGATATAATTCGCCACACTTTATTCACCACCACGCCACCTGGCGCAGACACTTTCGGGATTTCGCAAAACCTATGAGCAACTCATCTGATCAGAACAAACTGTGGGGCGGCCGTTTTTCCGAGCCCACCGATGCTTTCGTTGAAGCCTTTACCGCCTCGGTGCAGTTCGACCAGCGCATGTATCGTCAGGACATCGAAGGTTCACGGGCCCATGCGCGCATGCTGAATAAAGTCGGTGTACTGAGTGATGAGGATCTGCACAGCCTGCTGCAGGGGCTGGATCAGGTGGAGCAGGAAATCGCCGAGGGCAGGTTCGAATGGTCGGTGGCCCGCGAAGACGTGCACATGAATATCGAAGCGCGCCTCACCGAGCTGGTGGGGGATGCAGGCAAGCGCCTGCACACCGGGCGTTCACGCAACGACCAGGTGGCCACCGATATTCGCCTGTATCTGCGGGAGCAGATCGGTTTTGCCATCGCCGAGATCCGTCGCCTGCAAAGCGGCCTGCTGGACCTGGCGGAACGCGAGGCGGACACCATTATGCCCGGTTTTACCCATCTGCAGGTGGCCCAGCCGGTGACCTTCGGCCATCACCTGCTGGCCTGGTTCGAGAACCTGCAACGGGACGCCTCACGCCTCAGCGACTGTGCCACGCGGCTCAATGTACTGCCCCTGGGGGCGGCGGCACTGGCCGGCACCACCTATCCGATTGACCGCCATTACACCGCCGAACAGCTGCATTTCGACGACGTTTGCCGTAATTCGCTGGATGCGGTGAGTGACCGTGATTTCGCCATCGAGTTCTGCGCCGCCTCGGCAATTATTATGACCCACCTGTCCCGCTTCTCCGAAGAGCTGGTGCTCTGGGCCTCAGCGCAATTTGCTTTTATCGATCTGCCGGATCGCTTCTGTACCGGCTCATCCATAATGCCGCAGAAGAAAAACCCCGATGTGCCGGAACTGGTACGGGGCAAGACCGGCCGGGTGAATGGCCACCTGGTGTCGTTACTGACGCTGATGAAGTCACAACCGCTGGCCTATAACAAGGATAACCAGGAAGATAAAGAGCCATTATTCGACACGATCGACACCATTCTCGGCTCGTTACGCGCATTTGCCGACATGGTGCCCGCTATTCAGGCCAAACGTGAGAATATGTACAGGGCTGCCAAACAGGGTTTCTCCACCGCCACCGATCTGGCGGACTACCTGGTGGTGAAGGGCCTGCCCTTCCGCGATGCCCATGAAGTGGTGGGCAAGGCGGTGGCACTGGGGGTCGAAACCGGGCGTGACCTGAGCGAGATGGAGCTCAGCGAACTACAGGGCTTTAGCGAGATTATTCAGCAGGATGTGTTTGATGTGCTGACACTGGAAGGCTCGGTCGCCGCGCGCAACCATATCGGCGGCACCGCACCGGAGCAGGTACTTAAAGCAGTAGCCGATGGCCGTAAGCGAATAAACCAGGACACATAAGTAAGCCCTTACGGCTCACTGCGGGGCAGGCAGGTGCGCACTGAGTTCAGCGGCGGCGCTGTCATAGGCTTGCTGCAGTTGTTGATAGATCGGCTGCAAAGAAGCAATATCCGCCTCACCACCGCGTGCCTGCTGCTCCAGCTGCATCGCCAGCTGATATACCTGCATCGCGCCAATACTGCCGCTGCCACCCTTGAGCTGATGCGCACTGAGGTAAACGTTCTGCAAATCAGCCGTCTGCAAGGCCGTATCAATGTTTTCCAGCAAACAGGGGCTATTGCCCAGATAGCTTTCAAGAAACTCGGGCAGCGCATCCCCCATTAAATCGCGCACTTCGTTAAACACCTTCACATCAATGACTGTATCACTCATCCAGGATACCTCTGCTTTATTATTCTTGTTATAACCACATCCGGCTTTTGTCTGCCTTAGCGCGCCATATCCCCCACCAGCATGGCTTCCGGCACATACTGCCGGATGGCCGATGTCAGCTCCATGCACAGCCCGGGTCGCGGCCGATGCGAGACCCATAAGCAATTGATTTTCAAATCCATATTGGCGAAGACCACATCATTGCCGTAACGACTGAGCACCATCTGTATGTCGCGCAGTGTTCTGTCGATATAGGCCTGGGGCTTTTTCTTCAGGCGCGGAATAATCAACATAAAATCGGCAAAGGAAATGCCATTTTCATCACGGGTAGGCGCCAGCTTGTACAGCGGCTCACCAGGCAGTATGCCCTTGAACATATCTATTTTCTGATCAGACATAAGCTTCTCTCAACAAAGCCGGCGCGCCCGATCCCGCCCTGTTGCGGCCTGGCAACAGGGCCGCGCTTGAAAACCCGGGCTGACGCACATAAGCTCAGATTACCACCGGTATTTAGCACTGTCTAACCACACGACAAAACATTTGCCAAACGGCGCTGTTTCATGGATAATACCTGACTAAATTACTCAAGTTTATGTTAAACGATAACTCTCCAGAACAAACCGCCTATGCTATCTAAACCGGCGCCTGTTCTGAGATCTACAAGCGATATGAGGTGTGAAAATGCAAGCCGTTGTAAATGGTAAAACAATCGAATTAAGTGAAGCAGGCTGGTTACTTAATCTTGACGAGTGGAGTGAAGAGCTGGCTGCAGAAATTGCCAAGAATGAAAATGTACCCGAATTAACCGAAGAGCACTGGAACATTATCAATCTGGCACGTGACTACTTCCACGAAAATGGCACAGTTTGCGAACCACGCGCGTTCTCCAAACTGATGAAGAAGGAATACGGCAAGGACAAGAGTGACCAGAAATACATCTACTCACTGTTCCCAACCGGCCTGATCAAGTGTGCCAATAAAATTGCCGGCCTGCCACGCCCCAAAGGCTGCAGCTAGGCAATGGCGATGTAATGCGACAAGCCTGCACAATCTGATATCACGGTTTGTGCAGGCTCTAGCAAATGGCTCTTTACTCCCCTTCAGGGCCACGAAAAAAGACGAACTCGCTTCGTCTTTTTTTTGGCCACCACAATTCGGTTGCCCAATCGACGATCTTTTTGTGATCGAAATCATCAATCCCTGAGTTCAATAACAAATCTATTTCGCTTTTTATGGCTTGTCATATAATCAACTGACTGGCGTAAACGCCGTTGTGATTGTGACGCTTAAGCCTTTTCAACAATCCATTAAATGAGGTGAAAACCATGGACAAATCTAAATACCTTTTAATCGCCACCCTGTCTGGCGCATTGCTGCTTTCCAGCGGCATGGCTATGGCTGCTGAGGAACAGGTTTACGGCAGCCAGTTAATGACGACCCAGGAACGTGCCGAGCACCGCGAACGACTGCAGGCGGCGACCAGCGAAGAAGAACGCAACCGGATCCGCCAGGAACACCATGAGCGCATGAAAATCCGCGCCAAGGAACGCGGCGTGTCACTGCCCGATGAGATGCCTGCCAAAGGCAAAGGTATGGGCCAGGGAAAAGGCATGGGGCCCGGGGATGGATCCGGCATGGGCAATGGCATGGGTGGCGGCGGCAAAAACCGCTAGTTAAATACCACTGCTGCAAAATCCAGCAAAACTCCGCAGCATCACTGCGGAGTTTTTTTATGTACAGGAAGTGCGGTATTTCGCGAGAGGCAGGGATGCCGGTAGCGAAGATGCAGGGGATGTACGTTATTTCACGAGGGGGCAATCAAACAGTCATTAGTCGTTTGTCTGTCGTCGTTAGTCAAAGAAGAACCGATGACAAGTGATCAATAAAATCGGTGGATCCGCTTCGCTTGATACCACCCTACATGAGACGCCGTTTGATTTTGCCGAGTATTGTTGAGCGTAGGCCGGATCAAGCGAAGTGAATCCGGCGTGTGTCGTGTAAGCCGGGCTGCTTTGAAAGTTTTTTCATCCTGCCTGCGCCAAGGCGTTTATCTAATTTATGTTATTTGGCGCTATCGGTAGAATTACATTTGCGTTAATTCGCGTTCATTTGCGGACTGTAATACGCATCAGGCAAATCCGCCTATACTGTTAAGGTACCTCTTTAAATGTTGCGGGCATGCACCCATTTAATGGATAGTATTTCCACGCTAGCTGAACATGATCGCGGAGCCATCTATGGATTTTAAAGATTATTACGAGATTCTTGGGCTGACAATAACAGCAACCCAGTATGAGATCAAGCGGGCCTATACAAAACTGGCACGCAAATA
>JBFFND010000045.1:0-10372 GCA_041563375.1 Gammaproteobacteria bacterium
AAAGAGACCGGCACCCAGTACGATCCGGCAGATCAGGACAATAATAATGGCCTTGACCGCTGTGGGCGCACTGCCGATCTTCTTGATGTCATTGACGTCAATATTGCTGAGGTCGATTTCATTGAGTTTAGACAAATCCATTACAGCTCCTCTGCTTTATCGTCGTCAGCTTTAGGTGATGACTGTTTAGCGATCAGAGTGAACTTGCTGCCGCGGCCATCCTTGCGAATACTTTCGATAACATTCAGTCTTGGTTTGGTGAGCCAGTCTGAGCGGTCAATATTGCGCATATAGGCAGATACACGGCCATTGGATTCAGCCACGCCATTGATAGTTAAGGTTTCACCCTGCTGGGTCAGTTCGGTAATGTGCAGGCCTTCCGGTACCGTGCGTACAATTTCATCAAACAGATGAACAATTTGCGGACGTTTCTGCTGCAGTGACTGGATAATTTCCATGCGAGACAGCAGCTGTGCCTTGGTGGTTTCCAGATCCTGTATTTTTATCAGCTCGATATCGAGACGACTGATTTCGTCTTTGAGGATTTTATTGCGTTGTTCCTGATGCGTCATCATGCCGGCAATATTGAAGTGAATAACTGCAATAATGGCGATGGTCAGCAGGATAGAAAGCCCCAGCATGGTGAGGAAACGGTTGGTTTGTTCCTTGCGTAATTCTTCGCGCCAGGGCAGCAGGTTAATTTGTGCCATTAGTCGAAACTCCTCATGGCAAGACCGCAGGCAATCATTAATGCCGGTGCATCATTACTGAGCGCCTGGGAATTTACTTTGTTTGATAGATCCATATCGGCAAACGGGTTAGCGATGATGGTTTCAACACCGAGCTGGGTTGAAATCAACTCGTCTATGCCCGGGATGGAGGCGCAGCCACCAGCCAGTGCGATCATGTCGACTGACTCATGCTGACCTGCTGTATAGAAAAACTGTAGAAAACGGCTAACCTGCTGCGCCATATTCTCTTTAAAGGGCTCCAGCACCTCCGGAATATAGTTGTCCGGTAAACCACCGACCTTTTTCAGGCGGCCCGCTTCTTCATAGGCCAGGCCATAGCGGCGCATAATTTCTTCAGTGAGCTGTTTACCGCCAAATGCCTGTTCACGGGTATAAATAAGCTCGTTGTTTTCGATTACATTGAGGCTGGTCATGGTGGCGCCAACATCCAGCACCGCAATCACAAAGGAGCTGGCCTCTTCCTCTTCGCCATCTTCTGTGGTGGCTGATTGAGGTTTTATATGGGGCGTCAGCAGCTGTGTGGCCTTCTCGATGGTGTAGGCTTCCACATCAATAATCTTTGTGGTCAGGCCGGCAATTTCCGCAATCGCGGTGCGGGTCTCCACGTTTTCACTGCGCGAAGCCGCCAGCAGCACATCCACTGTATCGGGGTTGCCACGGGTTTCACCCAGTACCTGGAAGTCCAGGTTGATCTCTTCCAGCGGATACGGAATATACTGATCGGCTTCGAGCTCGATCTGGGTTTCCATCTCGCTATCCGACAGGTTGGCCGGCATGGTAATGACTTTAGTGATGACCGATGAGCCAGGAACTGCCAGCGCTGCGAGCTTGCACTTGGTGCCCGACTTCTTCAGCGCCTTGCTCAGGGTTTCCCCGACGGCTTCTACGTCCTCGATATTCTTCTCGGTAACCGCATTAACGGGCAAAGGCTCGACTGCCAGACTCTCTACCCGGTAGCCGGTATCGGTCTTTGACAGCTCAACCAGCTTGACAGATGTCGAACTGATGTCTATTCCCAGTAATGTTGGTTTCTTGCGTTTCAGTTGAAACACGTCGCGTTCCTCTCGATCCACTATATGTAATAAGTAGTTATAGTTCTTTTGTGTGGTTTTGCATTAAATATTAGCTGCAAGTATCGAATAATACTAGTCTATTTTTAAAATCCTGTCGCTTGAATCACGTTCTGAGACTATAATTCCCGCAGCTCTTTAATAGATCATTTGCCATGGATTTCACGCTTCTGGTGGGGCAATTCGCGTTATAATTCTTACCTCTCAGCGCCAGGTGGCTGAAAAATAAGTTAATTTTGAGTGGATTGACATTTTATGCGGCGTCTTATGTAGCCCTGCGCCGCGGTAAAGTTGTTGAAAGGTGTTTCAGATAATATGCAAAAGTTTTTGAAAATTCTTCGAATCAGTTCGAAAATTTTTTTCTCCGTTCTTACATTAGCCCTGGCTGCCCTGATTGCTCTCTATCTCTATCTGGAACCCAAGCTACCCTCCATCGAAGGCCTGAGTGATATCCAGCTGCAGGTGCCATTGCGTATTTACAGCGCCGATGGTGGGCTGATTGCCGAATACGGTGAAAAGCGCCGTTCGCCCAAAGCCATCGACGAGATTCCCCTGTTGCTGCGGAAAGCCTTTCTGGCGGCGGAAGATGACCGTTTTTATGAGCATCCCGGGGTGGACTACCAGGGCATCCTGCGTGCTGCCATGGTGTTGCTCACTACCGGGGAGCGTGGCCAGGGCGGCAGCACCATCACCATGCAGCTGGCGCGTAACTTTTACCTGAGCAGTGAGAAAACCTTCGCACGTAAACTCAACGAGATTTTTCTCGCACTCAAAATCGAGCAGCAGCTGAGTAAGAACCAGGTGCTGGAGCTCTATCTAAATAAAATCTACCTGGGTAACCGGGCCTATGGGGTCGCGGCTGCGGCGCAGGTGTATTACGGCAAGCCGCTGGATTCGCTGACTCTGGCGCAGCTGGCGATGATTGCCGGTTTGCCCAAGGCGCCGTCCAGGTATAACCCGGTGATCAATCCGTCACGCGCCCTGATTCGCCGCGACTATGTGCTGGGGCGTATGCTGGAGCTGGGCTTTATCAGTGAGTCGGATATGCGCTTTGCCAAGGCGCAGCCAGCCACCGCCGGTTATCATGAGTCGGCTGCCGATGTACCGGCACCTTATGTAGCGGAAATGGTGCGTGCCGAAATCAGCCGGCAGTTTGGTGAAGAAGCCTACAGCCGTGGGCTGAATGTGATCACCACCATCAATGGTCGCTTGCAGAAGGCGGCCAACGAGAGCGTGCGCCATGCACTGCTGGCCTATGATATGCGCCACGGCTATCGGGGTGTGGAGAAACAGGTGGATATCAGTGACAGCCTGCTGGAGGGTTTTGAAGCGCCGGAAGTGCGCTGGGAAGCGGCGATTGAAGACATGGAGGTGATCGCTGAGCTGCACCCGGCGCTGGTGGTGCAGCTGGATGAGCAGACGGCGCGGGTTTATCTGAAAGGTGGTCGCCTGATCAATCTGGACTGGGAAGGTTTGCAGTGGGCAAGCCCCTATATTGATCGCAACACCCAGGGCGTGGCGCCCGAGCTGGCCAGCGATATTCTGCAGATCGGTGACATCGTCCGCGTTTATCAACAGGAAGGCCTGTGGAAACTGGGGCAGATCCCTGAAGTACAGGGGGCGCTCACCAGCGTGCGTTCCAACGATGGGGCTGTGCAGGCGCTGGTCGGCGGTTTCGATTTTTATCACAGCAAGTTTAATCGTGCGGTGCAGGCAAGGCGCCAGGCCGGTTCCAGTTTCAAGCCGTTTGTATACAGTGCGGCACTGGAAAAAGGCTATACCGCCGCCACGCTGATTAACGATGCGCCGGTGGTGTTTCATGACCCGGTGCTGGAAGGCACCTGGCGCCCGGAAAATTACAGTGGCAAATTCTACGGCCCAACCCGACTGCGGGATGCGCTGGTCAAATCACGCAACCTGGTGTCCATTCGTATCCTGCGCGATATAGGTGTGCGCTATGCAAAAAACTTTGCCGAGCGCTTCGGTTTTGATTCTTCCCAGTTACCCCATGACCTGTCACTGGCACTGGGTACCGGCGAATTCAGTCCGCTGCAATTGTCTGCGGGTTTTTCCACCTTCTCCAACGGTGGTTATCGGATCACGCCCTTTTTTATCCAGCGCATTGAAGATATTCAGGGCAATGTCTTATACGAAGCGGATCCGGATGTGGCCTGTGTGAGCTGTGAGCTGGACGTGCAGCGAGAGCGACAGGCAGCACGTGCGGCGATTGCGCTGAAACAGGCGGAAGATGCGTTGCTTCAGGAAGCGCTGGCAGAGGCCAGACCTTCGCCAGCAGGCCGCTCAGGGGTCGTCTCACAAATGCCAGAGAAGGCGGTACAGGAGAGTGAAGCGGCGACTACGTCAATGTTGGGCGAGGAGGGCGGCCTGGCCTATCGCCTGCCCAGGCAGGCGGAGCGCGCACTGGACGAGCGTGTCGTCTATATCATGAACTCCATTATGCAGGATGTGATCAATCGCGGCACCGGTCGGCGTGCACGGGCGCTGGGACGTAATGACCTGCACGGTAAAACCGGCACCACCAATGATCAGAAAGATGCCTGGTTTAACGGTTTTAATCATAAGCTGGTGACCACGGTGTGGGTCGGGTTTGACCAGCAGCAGACATCACTGGGTAACTATGAAACCGGTTCCAAGGCGGCACTGCCGATGTGGGTCGAGTTTATGCGTGAAGCGTTGAAGGGTATGCCTGAAACCGAAATGCAGCGACCAGAAGGGCTGGTCAATGTGCGCATCAATGCCGATACCGGCGAGCTGGCCAATGACGGCGACCAGAACGTGGTGTTTGAAATGTTCCGCAGTGAGTATGCGCCCAAAGCGGTAGCCGCAGACCGTATTCCTGCCGATGCCAATGGTAGCAATGCTATTCCGGAGCAGCTGTTTTAATCTGTCCATCAATTCAGCAGCTCGCACTCGCCTGATGTTTGGGCTGGCATCTGATAACATCATGTGGCAATAGACAGGCCGCAATGCGGCTGAGTGGTCTCGAAAAAAACCAACCAGATAAGTAGAGAAATATATGTGTGGCATATGCGGTGAGTTTCGATTTGATGGACAGACGCCGGATCTTGCGCTGACGCACAGCATGATGGCGCAGCTGGAGCGTCGTGGCCCGGATCATGGTGGCTCCTATTCCGATGGGCCGGTTGCACTGGGGCACCGTCGGCTGGCGATTATCGATTTATCCGAGCATGCCAACCAGCCGCTGATCGATCAGCAACTGGGCCTGGCGCTGGTGTTCAATGGCACCATCTATAACTTCCCCGAACTGCGATCGCAATTACAGGACAAGGGCTACCACTTTTTCTCCAGTGGAGACTCGGAGGTAATCATCAAGGCCTATGCCGAGTGGGGCGAGGCCTGTGTGGAGCGCCTGCACGGTATGTTTGCCTTTGCCATCTGGGATATGCGCAAACAGAGCCTGTTCCTGGGGCGTGACCGCATGGGCATCAAGCCGCTGTATTATTCATTCAATGGCAGGCGCCTGCTGTTTGCCTCCAATGCCCAGGCACTGCTGGCGACCCGTGATATTGATACCTCGATTAACCCGGTGGGGCTGCATCACCAGCTGACCCTGCATGCGGTGATTCCTGCCCCCCATACCATTTTAAACGGCATACAGAAAATGCGCCCCGCCCACAGTATGTGTTTCAAGGCGGATGGCAGCTACAGTGAACACGAGTACTGGACCCTGAGTGCGATTCGTCCGGCGGAAAAAATGGATGAGCAGGACTGGGTCGAGGCGATACACGACTCGCTCAGGGCGGCAGTGGAAAAGCGCAAAACCATCGCCGATGTACCGGTGGGGGTGCTGCTCTCCGGCGGGCTGGATTCCTGCCTGCTGGTGGGGTTGCTGTCTGAAGCCGGTGTAGGAAATCTCAAAACCTTTACCGTTGGCTTTGAAGACCAGCCGGAAGAAAAGGGTAACGAGTTCGAATTTTCCGATCAGGTGGTGGACAAATTCTCCACTGACCACCACAAGTTTTTTATTCGTAATGATCGGGTGCTCAGCTACCTGCCGGATGCGGTGGATGTGATGGCGGAGCCTATGGTGGGACAGGATGCGGTGGCCTTCTATATGCTGTCGGAACAGGTGTCCCGCGAAGTCAAAGTGGTGCAGAGTGGCCAGGGGGCGGATGAGGTGTTCGGCGGCTACTTCTGGTACCCGCAGATGCACGAGGCGCAGGGTGAGGACGATTTACAACGCTTTGCCTCGCGCTACTTTGACCGGGATCATGACGAATACCTGCAGACGGTGGCGGAGAAATACCGGGGTGAGGACCATACCAGTAAGCTGATCAGCAAGCTGCTGGCACAGGGCAATGCCGATGAGTACCTGGACCGGGTGCTGCGCCTGGATGTGACCACCCTGATTGTCGATGACCCGGTCAAACGGGTGGATAATATGACCATGGCCTGGGGGCTGGAGGCGCGTGTACCGTTTCTTGATCACCAGCTGGTGGAGCTGGCGGCGAGTATGCCGCCGGAGATGAAACTGCAGTCCGGTGGCAAGCACGTACTGAAAAAAATTGCCCGTGGCCTGTTGCCCGACCCGGTGATTGATCGTCCCAAGGCCTACTTTCCGGTGCCGGCACTGAAATACGTGCGCGGTGAGTTCCTCGAGTTTATGCGCAATGTGCTGCACAGTGACGCGGCGCGTCAGCGGGGTCTGTTCGATGCGGCCTATGTGGAAAAACTGCTCGCCAGTCCCGAGTCCTATCACACCCGTTTACAGGGCAGCAAGCTGTGGCATCTGGCACTGCTGGAGATGTGGTTACAACGTCATGTGGATGGCTTGCGTTAAAGCCCTGATCGCAAAGGGTGTTCTAAAACACTTGAAACCACTAGAATTGACCCGATATACAGCGATTAGCAATTATTCCAAAATTTTGAGGTGACCTATGGACGTAATGGAGCGCATTGACGAGGCCGTTAAAAAGCATCCGGTATTTATCTTTATGAAGGGTACACCCCAGTTCCCGTCATGTGGCTTTTCCAGCCGTACCGCAGAAGCGCTGAAGCAGTGTGGTAAGGAGTTTGGTTACTGTAATGTGCTGGCGGATCCCGAAGTGTTCCAGAACCTGCCACGTTACGCCGACTGGCCAACCTTTCCCCAGGTCTATATCAACGGTGAGCTGATAGGTGGCTGTGACATTACCCTGGAAATGTTTGAAAACGGCGAACTGAAAAAAATGGTTGATGCCGCCGTTGGTGAATAACTCTCGTTAGTCGTTAGTCGTTGGTCTTTAGTCAGTTTCTTCTTTTGACTAATGACGAAGGACTAACGACTGCTGTTCGATTTTCAACCCGCCAGCTGATTCATCAACGCGGTCTGCACCGCTTCCTCATCGGTACACACCGCGCCAAGCAGTTCTCCCAGCAATACCGTGACATCATTTATATTGTCGATGCTTTCACGGGACAGCATGTACAGTTGCAGGTTGCCGAGGCCGCAGTCGGCGATTGAAACATCTTCCACACACTGGATTTCATTCGGATCGAGCGCTTTTTCCAGTGCCAGCTGGGCCATGTGTTCAGCGTTGATTTCCATCTCTTTCATATTGGCGATACTCTGTTCGACCAGCTCACCGGGCATGGCAATCATCTGTTGTTGCATCATGCGGCGGGAGTCCCGCAGCGGTTTGATCATGGTTTGCCAGGGCTTAACCGTGTCCAGCATGACCTGTAAATCATCTTCATTCAGGCAGCGTTTCTGCTCACCCAGCCACAGGCAGTAGATCAGCAGATTCACATCCGCGTCGTATTCAGTTTGCAGGCGAATACAGAGGTCTTCGACACCGGGCAGTGTCCAGATGTGAGAGGAGTAATTCCATAGCTCGCTTTTGGGGTAATCCATAGATCTACAACACAATAATTAGCGGAATGGTTATCCTAGATCAGATTGCCGCTGATTTCACCTGTTGTCAGTCGCGGATATTGATTCATGGTCCGCACGGGTTGTTGATCGGGCTGCTGCCGCCAGCAGTGTGTCACGGCTGACAACGCCAGGTAGCATCTGCTCGCCAATAATAAAGGTGGGTACGCTTTTCGCCTGGATCGCGCCGGCATACTGCAGGTAGGGCAGCAGGCTGGCGGGTACGCTGTTGGCCGGCCCGTCACTGCAGGGGTCGCTCCAGGCCTGGCGGATGATATTGTCAGGAATTCGATGCGCATGGGCGATATCGCGCAATACCGTTTCGTCGCCAATATTGCGACCTTCAACAAAGCAGGCCTCAAACAGCGCACGGTGCAGTGGATAAAACACATCGGCCCCCAGCGGCTTGCTGGCTTCACTCAACAGCAGCGCCTTGCGGGAATTGGTGGTGATGGTCTGCTCGCACAGGGTCACGCCTTCTTCGGCTGCCAGTGAAGCCAGGTTCTGCATCATCTGATTCCAGCGTGTCTGGCTGTAATCCAGCAGTTTGACCGACTGTCCGCTGGCGGGGGTTTCCGGATGAATTTCGATAAAGCACCAGTTAACCTTCAGCTCATAGTGCTCGCGCAGTGACTCAAGGCGCAAATAGCCGATATAGCAGAAGGGGCAGATGTAATCGCTCAGTACAGACAGCTTGAGTTCGGGCTTTTTATCAGACGGGGTCATGGTGGTATCCTGCAGGCCGCTTAATCAGACAATAGTCTGATTACATATAAAATACAAATCGCAGAAAATCCGCAGCAGCTTAAAATCAGACTCGCGCGTCGCGGCATCAGGGGGTATGCTTTTGCTCTACAGCGTGATTACGCAGTTTTAATCCCGTGCTCGATGCGTCTTACAGGAACAAAATGGAAAAACAATGTTGACTCGAATTCTACTGATTACCAGTTTGCTTGCCGTCAGTTGTGTTGCCGGTGCACGGGACTTTGAAGGCAGCTATGCGGTGTACGGTGCCGGTGGGGATAATTGCAGCACCTATCTTGAAGCCATGGAAAAAGGCGATAAGGAGCTGGACTACTTTGTTGACTGGGTGGTCGGCTATTTTTCCGCATTTAACGTGATTATGCCCAGCACCTATGACCTGATGGGAGAAACCGATTTTCCCACCGCGCAGCGCTGGCTGGAACGGGATTGCCGGCGTTATCCGAAACAGCTGTTTATCACTGCCGTGATCAAGCTGAGTGAAGTGCTTTACCCAATGCGCTACCAGGCGGGTTTGAAGCAGGCCGCCACCGGCACCGGTGGCACGCCTGCTGATGACAAGGCGACTACAGCCGCTGAAAAAGCCGCACCAGGCAGCCAGTAAGTTCGTATTACACTAACTGGCAAACAGATAGGCCGACAGGCCAAGCAATAAAAGTGCGAACAGCTTTCTCAGGCGCCCCACATCCAGTCGGTGCGCCAGTGCAGCCCCCAGCGGCGCAAACAGCATACTGCTCAGTATAATGCCCAGTAGCGCTGGTAAATAAATAAACCCCAGTGATTGCGCCGGCAGGGCGACGTGTTGCCAGCCGGCGACCAGGTAGCTCAGGGCCCCGGCCAGCGCAATCGGAAAACCCACCGCCGCCGAGGTGGCAATCGCCTGGTGAATACGCTGCCCATGCCATACCAGCCAGGGCACTGTCATGGTGCCGCCGCCAATGCCGACAATCGATGAAATAAAACCGATCACTGTGCCGCTGATACCGTAGTTAGGCGCGGACGGGTGTGACTGATGGGTGTGCGGTCGGCTGCCCAGTAACATATACAACGCCACCAGCAGTTCGAAGCTGGCAAATATCGGCCGCAGCAGCTCGCTGCTCAGGGCGCCGGCGGCCATGCCGCCAAACCAGGCGCCGAGTAATATGCCCGGTGCCAGTCTAAAGGCAGCGGGCCAGTGTACGGCGCCTTTGCGGTGATGGCTGTAAACCGAGGAAATCGAGGTGGCGAGAATACTGGCCAGGGAGGTGCCCAGTGCCAGGTGCATAACAATGTCGCTGTGTATGCCTTTGGCGATAAAGAGACCGCTGAGTACCGGCACAATAATCAGCCCGCCACCTACGCCCAGCAGGCCAGCCAGCAGGCCAACAAAGGCGCCGAGCAGCAAATAGGGAGCCGCTTCGATCAGCATTGTTCTGGATTAGCTGCTGGCAGGTGCCTTGCCGCTTGAGGGTGCTCGGCGTTGTGAGTTGCCACCCTGCCGGCTGCGGTTGTTATTGCGGCCATCACGGGACTGGTGTGAACGTTGTTTGCCACCCTGCTGTGATCCTCTCGGGCCACTGCTGTAACGCTCGATTCGGGCCCTGGGTTTAGGCTTTAGCAGCAGCTCGGCGCTTACCGCCTCGCTGGGGATGCTGTGACCGATGTAGTCTTCGATTTCCGGCAGAAAATGCGCATAGTTCTCGCAGGCAAAGCTGATCGCGGTGCCTGAGGCGCCGGCCCGTGCGGTGCGACCGATGCGGTGAACATAGTCTTCTGCCTGTTGTGGCAGGTCGTAGTTAAATACGTGACTGACTTCCGGGATATGCAGGCCGCGGGCGGCAACATCGGTGGCCACCAGCACATGAAACTCGCCGTCCTGGAATTTCTTTAACAACGACTGGCGTTTTTTCTGCGGG
>JBFFND010000046.1:0-10298 GCA_041563375.1 Gammaproteobacteria bacterium
CGACAGTGTACTTAACGTATTACCATTTTACTACTCATACGGAAATTCGGTAATGCACACACATCTGGCTGCTGGTGCCACTATTTTTCTTGAAAATAGTATGTTGTATCCACAACGTGTGCTTTCACTGTTGGAGAAAAATCGTATAACCGGATTCTCTGGCGTTCCTTCTACATTCAATCTGTTGCTCAGCAGAACCAGGCTAAGTGAATTCGACCTGTCTTCTCTGCGCTACCTAACACAGGCAGGTGGTGCTATGGCACCAGCTAATATTGAAAGAGTTAAGAAAGAATTACCAGATGTAGATTTCTTCGTAATGTATGGTCAAACAGAAGCAAGTGCTCGTCTTAGCTATTTGCCGCCATCTCAACTTGAAAAAAAGACCGGGTCAATTGGTATCGCAATACCAGGTGTAGAGCTTAAAGTGATGGATGAAAATCTTAACCCAGTGGCACCGAATGTCACAGGCGAAATATATGCTCGTGGTGATAATATTATGCTTGGATACTGGAAAGACCCAGAAGCAAGCGACAAGGTCCTCCGTGACGGCTGGCTTAAAACTGGTGATCTCGCCTATATGGATGATGATGGCTATCTATACATTGTAGGTCGCTCTTCTGAAATGATTAAAAGTGGTGCCCACAGAATTAGCCCCAAAGATATTGAAGAAGCCATTCTGGAGCTAGAAGGCATTGAAGAAGCAGCTGTAGTCGGAGTAGAGGACGAACTACTAGGGCAAGTTATTAAGGCAGTTATTGTTGTATCACCCGGCTATAATATTGATAAAATGCTGGTCATGCGCCATTGCAAGGCCAGTCTGGCGAATTATAAACTACCTAAATATGTCGATTTCGTAGATGAAATACCTCGAACTGCCTCAGGCAAGGTTCGTCGCTTCATGCTACAAAAATAAACTGGAGAAAAATATGTCGACTCAAAATCTATCAACTCAGGTTCTAGACACGGATTTAGATGCTGAAATAGAAAAAATATCTCAACGATTACGTAGTATTCTTCGAGATAATTTGCACAGACGAGGTCTGGTTATTGCTATGTCAGGTGGTATTGATAGTTCCGTTAGTGCAGCATTAGCAGTTAAAGCCCTCGGGCCGAAAAAAGTTTTCGGATTATTATTGCCAGAAACAGACTCATCATCAAATAGCTTGAAAAGAGGCAAACAACTCGCTGAGCATCTTGGAATTGAATATCTTGTGCATGATATTGCGCCAACATTGGATGCTATTGGTTGCTATCAATGGCGAGATGAAGCTATAAAAGAGACATTTCCGGAATATTCTGCTGGCTGGAAAAATAAAATCGTAATATCAGGCGGGAGTCAGGGCCAAATTAATCACTTTAATCTCATAGTTCAGGACACAGCTGGAAATATGCATGAGAAAAGATTAGGCCTAAAGCAGTATTTACAAATTGTAGCTGCCACAAATTATAAACAACGTATCCGTAAGACTATTGAATACTTCCATGCAGATCGTCTTAACTACGCGGTTGTGGGTACACCTAATAGACTTGAGTATGATCAGGGATTTTTTGTTAAAAATGGAGATGGCTCAGCAGACGTTAAACCCATCGCACATTTATACAAATCACAGGTTTATGCTTTGTCACGACACATGGGTCTACCAGATGAAATATGTGGCGCAATACCAACAACAGATACATATAGTTTGCAGCAAGGGCAGGATGAATTTTATTTCGCTTTACCATACCAGCAGATGGATATTGCATTATGGGCATACAATCATAATATACCAGCAACTGAACTCTCGAATTTCCTGGATTGTAGCGAAGAGCAGGCGCAGTGGATATACGAAGATATAAAGGCAAAGCGCAAAGCAACTTACTATATGCATGCTAAACCAGTGCTTATTGAGGATGTTGTAGAAATACAATCCTGAGACCGTTTATTCTATGAATCGTAATATAATTCGTTCTATAAAAAACTTTATTGAACGATTTACAAGCTGGCTTGATTACCGCCGCTCAAGGATATTATCAAGATTTAATGCTAGTACGAGGCTGCGCAAATTAAGACATGGGAATATACTTGTACTGTGTTATGGCAATATTTACCGAAGCCCGTTCGTCGAGTATTACTTAAACCACATTAAGCCAGATATTCTCAATCTACATATCAAGTCAGCGGGTTTTCATAATAAAACTGGCCGTAAATCTGCAGTTGATTACATAGAGTATTGTAAGGAATGGGGTGTTGATCTAACGCCCCATCGGTCAGGCCGGGTTTCTAACGATTTATTAGACTGGGCTGAACTGATAGTAATTATGGATGGGCATAATTATAAAATGCTGACTATGCAAGGCACTGATGTCGCAAGAAAGGTAATCTGGCTAGGTTCACTTAGCGGTAAAACACCTGTTGAAATTGTCGACCCTTATGGCCAGACACTTGAAAAGCAACATCATATAGTAAAGCAGCTAGCTACAGCAAGTGAGGCTCTTATTGCACGTGTCGGCTCAATACTCGCTTAATATTGCTTTTTAGCCACTGATAAGTTTCAAATAACCATGGCTTAATATCACTTATACGTAGCACTTCATAGTGTTGTCCAGCTCGCCACAGTTTGATGAAGTCAACAAAATAGCTCAATTTACCAGGGCTATCCGGTGGCAATTGTAAAGCGTTCTTGTTTTTTATCATTCTTAGTAGCAGTGCATCAAAATCACCCCAGAACCAGCGACTTAACACACCTGATTTATATGTATAATCTGGTTGTATATCTGAATGTACAGATTGAGCAAGTAGCGCAGGAAAATCAACACCAGAATCGATGGCAAGTTGTAATGATCCCCAGAATCGACCATTAATCTCCATTAGTTTTGGACTGGAGTCTCGCATATCAACCTTGAATTCAACCATTGCAACACCATGCCAGTTTAGCTCATTAAGTAAGCGCTCTGAGTAATCAAGCGCAACTGGATCCAGATCAATACTCTCTCTTAAAACACTTACTCCACCTGATGGTGGTTTTTCACGAATACGCTTATGACTAAAAGCAGCAACAGGCTTTCCATGCTGATAGCACATAAAGATACCTAAACCAGGCCCATGGATCCGCTCCTGAATTAATACCGGAAATACTCGCGAATCAAGTTCATTTAATTGATTTGTTAAATCATCCGCTGAATCAGCATAAGTAACTGAGGTATAGAGCCAGCCTGTATCTGTCATAACTCTGGACTTAGCAGGTTTTATAACGACTGGATATTCAAAGTTTGTATTCGTTACGTCAAAATCTACTACAGAGGAAATAACCTGCGATTCTGGCACATCGACGCCCAGGGATTGTGCTAATTTTATGATGCCAACTTTATCTGCAGCACGTTTAACTGAATCAAAGTCAGCGAAAGGCAGAACACAGTGAGATGGCAATAGTTTTATATTTTCGGCTAATGGCAAAGTTGTTATATCTGTAACAGGGAATAATATATCAATTTTTTTATATTCTATATAGTCACATATGAAATGTATAAATTCTTCTGGTTGTGTTGCGGGGTCAGGATAGATGCACTTTTCACTACAATATTTAGAAGCAGATGCAAGGCTATATGCAGCTGAATGACCGACAATCACTTTGTAGCCTTTACGACCAAGCGAGCGACATATAGCCAGAGCAGGGCGGCTATTGCCATCAGTTACTAGTATTTTCATGTAAATTGGTTTCTATGTAGTCAAAATATACCGAGAATTGTTGCAAGCATAATCGGTCTATTTGTTGCTGTTGTGTCATTTATGTTAATTCTTTTTAGATTAAGTTTGTCATCAGATAGTGAAACATAACCATGATTTGTGCCAAAGCCTATTCTATAACCAGCAGCTTGTGTTAGCTCACCAAGATGTGAGTTATAATCACCATTAGGATAGGCAATTGTATCAATCTCATCAGATAACATATCATGCAGGTGTCTTTTTGACTGTAACAGTTCATTTTTCACTACCTGATCATCAAGTCTTGTGAGAATTTTATGACTACATGCATGTGATCCAAACTCGATTCCATTCTTATGCATTTCTTTTATTTGGCTCGAGCTCATAAAACTGTCCACATCTGAATAATCAATATCGCCCAGTATAGTAATTATATCTCTAAGCATTTCGTCCAGTTCTGCATATGTCATAGATTTTAACTCGCGAACGTAATCTCTTATCAAATCTGCCCGCTTATCATTACTAACATGAATGATATACTGCAGGTTGTGTTTTGTAAGAAACTTTTCGGAATCATCAGAATTCAAATCTAGTAACTGCCTAATTCCATGACCCATTGCTTCTTGCCAGAATAGCTCTTTACTATCAAGATAGTCTGTTGCTGTGAATATTAGTGCAGGTAGTGAGTGTTTGCGTAAAATTGGAAAAGCATAAATGTAATTATCTTCCCAGCCATCGTCGAACGTAATCAAGCAACTAGAACTTTGAGGCTGCAAATTATTTTCAAATATATTTATTAGTGTGGCAGAGCTTATAATATTAAAGTGACGTTTTATAAAGGATAGTTGCCTATCAAATCTACCAGGATCAACCATTATGGCAGCATGCGAAAATGACTGCCCCCTTACTCTATATGGCAATACTCTATGATAAGTTAATATTATAATTTTATTTTTTAAGGTAATATTTTTAATCAGTAGTAGCACACCTGAATAGTAAAGACTATATGCAAGTACCTGCTTAACTAATCGTTTAATATTATAAATATATATTTTCATTTATAGATCACACGTTTTATCTTATTAACTATTAGGTTATAAATGTCCATGCAAAAACCAGTTAATCCTTTATAGGATAACGGATATAACAGTAAATTATTATACTGTCTTGTAGCAGGTCTCCATGAATCCAGCCATGTCTCTTCGTTACCTAGAAATTCAAATAGCTTAAGCTCTTGCAGATGCGCATAGTGTATCATTTCATGCATCAGTAAAGTTCCGGGTGAACACGACGCATAGCCCTCATCATAGCCTATTTTTAAAACCCATAATCTGCCAAACTGTTTAATGGCAAGTTGTGTCGCGACGGGCTTATTATCAATTGACAGGAAAGATATAATACACTTACATCTTTTGCCAAGAGATGTGAAAAGACATGAAAAAAATCTATTCAAATCATCATTGCGACATATAGAGCTTTCAGACCGTTGCTTCCAGCTGGAGTTTTCAACCTCATATGCCTGATGAAGCAACTGATCTATATTCGTTATATTTTTTTCATTAATCTCATAACTAACACGTCCATATTTTTGAGCTTTCTTATTGGCTCTTCGAATATCATAACGTTTTCTAGATGAAAGTCTTTCTTCATATGATTCAAAATCAGAATTCAACTCGATATACTGAGAACTGGCAGATAATCGGCTAAAATAAAATGCTCGTGCACCAAGAAAATTTAGCTTGTTATTACAATATATATTATAGAATAACCTGTTGAATAATATTGGCATGCCTATGCCAGAGCATGCATTTAGTAATGTCTTTAATGCTTTATTATCTTTATATAAAAGTGATGATGGCTCATACAGGCGACGACTACCTATAATTTGTAAATGGCGATCACTAATGCTCTTATACAGGGGGGCTACAGCTATTAACTTATCATTGACTACAATACAAACAATATAGAGGCTGTCATTGTAATGAAATGAGTTTGCACAACACCTAAACCATTCGAAACTGATTAACGCATTAGCTTGAATTTCCGCAAGCTTGTTCCAGTCTTCTCGATACGGTTCAACTGATTCAAGATCTTTGAAAATATGTTTCATTTGTTTATTGCACGTTGCCATATTCGATATGTTCTACCATATGCTTTCCTCATAAGCATAAGGAACATGCATAGTATTTTAGATCTATACATCACTACATTCTGATTAGTTCTTATGCAGTTGCTAAATCTGCTCTTGAATGACTCATCACCAATCGTGAAATCAAGCTCATCTGATTTTATATCTACTGCGTATTCAACAAGGCATTTAAGCATCAATGTTCCAGGTGAGTAAGCTCTATGTGAAGGACTAAATGTTGGCTTATACCAGATAATTTTATTGTTATAGTTAAAGCCAAAATGAAAAGCTATTGGTTCACCTTTATGTAATAAGACTGAAAAAAGTAACCAGTCAGTATGATTAAGGCTTTCAATGAGATCGATGTATAGCTGACGGTTGTCTTTGTCAACGAATTGGCTTTCCATGTTTTTTAGACGGCATCGTTCTATATGTTGCTCGAAGAATATATCCATATAAGCCATTATCTGCTCTTTTCTGTTCAGATTAATGAACTCAATACCGCCATGTTCATTAATTTTTCTCAGGTGTCTTTTAACACTATATTTATTAACTAATGCAAGCGCCTCTTCCTGTCTGCCATCTATAACAAGAGCAGGTGCCTTCACCCGGTGTTTAACATCTATGTTGTAACCCTGTTCATGACAGATTGTTTGTAGGCAGGCGAGGGTAATTGACTGTCCAGGTATGTTTAGCAATGTTATTGTATTCCAGTCAGTCACAACCGTATTGATATATTTCATGAATTCAGAAATGACATTCATATGGTTACCAGCAATAACAAAATCGCAATAATCAGAATTTGTATCACCAGCAAAATGCAAGGATTTATTTCCATATAAATTATCAACCAGCATCAATGGTACAAAGCCAACGATAGTGTCTAAATCGTATGCGACAAGAAACACCAGTTGATGCTTTTTTCCAAAAACTTTCCACCAGCTCTCGAACCATTCATATGTCTGAAAAATAGTATTTGTGTCATTTTTCGACACTAAATCATTCCATTGTCTAGGCGACAGTGGTATATCCTGAAACTGATCGATCCACTCAATATGCATAGGTTAAAGATGATCTCTTATAATGTGTTCAATTTTTTCAATATCACTGTTGTTAAGATAGCTAAGGGTAGGTAAGGTCAGTATATGGTCAGCAATGTACTTTCCAACAGGCGCCTGATTATTTTGAATCGTACTAAAATGACTTATATTATCGAGATCAGCTATAGAATGAGGATATGAATGACTAGCGCCGATCCCTGATTTAATCAGATATTCAATTAAACGATTTCGATCATCTGTATTCTCAATCAATATTGGTAGTCGAAGGTATACAGGACTGGAAGAATCATTTACTTTTTCTATAAATTTGATTTCGGCAATATCCTTAAGCTTATCGATTAATGCTTTCGCGTGGCTAATTCGCTGATCTGTTATTTCATCAATTCGTTTAAACAGGCGCCAGCTTATTGCTGCCATAGAACGGCTGTATTGGCTGAACAGGTAATCAGTTGTATAGATTGTTTTTCCAAGGCCGAGTCCAGGCATATATGCTGGAATCCAGTAGAGCCATGGTTTTAGTAACAGGGTATACACAATCAATTTAACACCATCCATGATTTGCTGTTTGATTGGAGCAGGTGGAAGCATATCAAGTTTATGCGCAATCCAGTCAGCAATTTCACTGTTGTCTGTTACGATAATACCTCCTTGCAAGGAGGTTATATTTTTCCCCTTATCCAGACTGTATAATCCAACATCTCCCCAGGTTCCTGTATAACGCTGATCAATACTAGACTCCATAGCCTGAGCAGCATCATCTAGAAAATAACAACCGGCTTTATCTGTGATTGATCTTATAGCTTTTAAATCATCAGGATTGCCATAAAGATTAGCACTTACCACACAGAGCACACGACTGAAATCTATTGTTTTAAACTGCTGTAGATCGTAGCTTAATGTAACTGGATCAATGTCACATATACGTACTCTCAGCCCAGCAATCTCTATAGCAGCAGGTACTGAATAACACGTATACGAGGGTAGTACTATTTCGTTGCGTTGACTTTGATTATTATTTTCCTTCAATATGCTAAAAATCATAGCCATCGCGGCCCTGCCGGATGACATAAGAAAACAGTGCTTAACACCATAACGCGATCTAATAGCTTCACATAAGTCATCGCGCCTGTCTTTACCGCGAAGACTATCTATCGACCAGCCTATGAGTTCGCTTATTTTTATTGCTGTACCAGCTGGTGCTATATAACGAGGCATATATATCTGCTTATGGAATGCATCTGGCTACAAATGGGCCAATGCCTGTTGTGACCCTCAAGGGAAGCTTGCGCCAAACCTTAATTGCCATTTCGAACTTCGGATTGTTTACATTCAATTCGGGAATGGTTTTTTGGTTATTGAGAAAATATTGCCAATATAATTGTTTAGAATATGCATTCCATTTTTTCTTAAATGCTTCTGCGCCTGTATCTGATGTAGATCGTCCCAGGTGAAAATGTTGATAGCCTCGTTCACATGCATCTTTAATCATTTCCCAGTAGAGTACATAGTTTGCCTGCGTTGATCTATACTCAGGCAACGCGCCAGCCCACATACCTTCAACCATTTTTTTGTAATAACCATTAAATGCTGTGGCAATTGGAATACCATTACGGTACGCGATGAAAATACGTGTATTATCAGGGAAACTGGTCAAAATATCAGCAAAGTAGCTTTTACGGTATATGGGCGTGCCAAGGTGCTTCCAGCTTCTGGACAATAATAGATAGAATTCATCCAGTAACTCTTGCTGACCCTGTTTAACACTGACACCATCTTTGTAAACTCGTCGAATATTGGTACGATGTTTTGACTTGAAACCGTTCCAGATATCGTCAGCATCAGCAGCAAGATCAAGTGTCATACTGATTTTGTGTGTAGATGTTGGCAGCTCATCTGAATAAAGCTGAGTTGAGCGCAACTCAAAGTAGTCGGCATTACAGTCCCTGGTTAATCTGTCAGCATCATCAAGTAGTAGTTGAGTATCAGTTGGTGTATTGGCACACAGGCCACCAAAATTGACAAATGGCATCGATGACAGAATTTTACCGAAGAGCTGGCTTTGTACGTATACAGTCGGCAGTACACCACATATATCCCCCTGACGTTTTATAGCCTGAAAATAACAGTGATGTGAGAAATTTCTTTCATTAATGCCCTTCCAGGCATAAAGCTGATAGAAATTCCCCTCGGGATGTTCCATTAGGTACCTGTCCCATGCTTCCGCATCTTCTGGACCACAATTAATTATTTCAGTCATTTATAATTTGAATCCTTGCAATTGCCTATTATTTACAGCTGATGTAATAGCTATATTAGAATAAGTCCTATTCTGAATCGGGTACGCTATGTATATAGTAAAACTATTCTACTTCTGTTTTCGTCCCTATTTTATAAGGAGTTGTATGTACAATGATACCCACTAACGGGTGATCGATATAATGGATTTCACGGCTACGCATACGACGTTCTGCAACTACTGGAAAAGCATTGTTGATTAAGCCATCCAGGTTGTCATCCGGCATTATCCTGGAGTAATTTAAATTAACCTCAAAATGCAGGTAGCGACTCATAACCAATCTGACATAGCCGTTTATTGTTGTTGTAGGTAACGGCATCACTTCAACAGAGCCTGTCTCGCTATTTGGTGGATTTAGACCGCTATCATTAGCGGGCTTGTAATCCGCCGATGTAGGGTCAGTTATCTGCGGGATCTGTGCATTTATTTCAACAGAATAGGCTTTATCCCGATCCAGGCCGGTCTGTCGCCAGCGCTTTGTTAGCAAAACGTTGAGGCCGGGGCTGTCCTGTATTTTTTGCAATGCACTTGATAAGACCGCACCGTCCCAGCTAAGATCACTGTACTCAGTATCAGGCTCTGCCGGTTCTGCGTTGAATACAGCGACATTCGTCTGGTTCAACATATCATTGTAACCCCAGTCTTCAGAGTCTATATATCGTCTGGTTGCATCTTCATATATGATTAATTCAACCTCATAACCTGTCTGCTCGGCATAACTGTGCGCTGCTACTACTGTCAGGCTCAGGACTGAAACTATTAATTTACTCAATTTCATTACGCGGCTTCTTTCATCATCAGATGCTGAAAAATATGTTTTAGAATATCGATGCGTTCATTATAGCTGTGTGTTTCCTGCATTATCATCAATGTATGAGTGCCACTAAGCTTATAGATCTCGGGCCGGGACTGTATTAGAGTGATTAATTTGGCTGGATCTATATTTGCTTGCAGATTGAAGATAATTCTGATCAGTGCATCAACAGCGGTAATCTTTTCAACGCCTATCTCGGTGGTTTGCAATTTTAGAGAAGTCACCTCAAATAGCAGTTTAGCCGGCTCTGGCAAAAGGCCGAAGCGGTCAATCAGTTCAACCCTGATATCATCCAGTTCCTGCTGATTAGCGGC
>JBFFND010000047.1:0-10185 GCA_041563375.1 Gammaproteobacteria bacterium
GACCAGCAGCTTGGAACTGGCCAGCAGCAGAATAATGCCCGCCAGTAACAGCAACAATGCCTTCTGCATGGCCATCCCTTCGGGGATTTCATGTTCAAATTCACTGGTCAGTGGATCGATGTCGGTGCTGAGCTGTGCCTGTTTACTCTGTTGCAGGGCGCGGAATACCACCCAGGCCATAATGGCGATCAGGGTCAGTATCATTAAAGCACCATCCAGCAGACCAAGGTGATTATCAAGCGCAAGTAGCAACACCGCCAGCAGGGTGGCAATAAACAGCAGCGGGTATTCGCGCTTGATAATGCTGGAGTGCACCCACAGCGGCGCGACCACGGCCGTGGCACCCAGCACCAGTGCAATATTGGTAATATTCGAACCGATGGCATTACCCACCGCAAGGCCGGGGTTGCCCCCCAGCGAGGCAATCGCGGATACCAGCAGTTCCGGTGCCGATGTACCCATGCCGACCACGGTCAGGCCGATCACCAACGGCGATACACCCAGGTTGCGCGCCGTGGCGGAAGCGCCGGTGACAAACAGGTCGGCGCTCCAGATTAACAGTGCAAAACCCGCCAGTATGGCGACCAGATCAATTAGAATAGACACGGTTTTCCCAATGCATAAAATTAAAGAGCGCAATGATACACGATAAACCCGCACAAAATCCGCAACAAGATGCAGCCGAACCAGCCGTGCGCAGACTGCGGGTGGGTGCCGTCGGCTGGGATCATGCCCACTGGCAGGATAATTACTACCCCGATGACCTGCCGGCCGAGTGGCGTCTGAGCTTTTATGCCAATGAGTTTCCGGCGGTGCTGGTGCCGCAGCAGCAATGGCAGGAACACTGGCAGCAGCTGGCAGACTGGGCCGAGGATGTGCCGGATGAGTTTCGCTTTTATCTGCAGGGGGAAATTGCTGATGCGCAACAACAGGCGAACATACAGCAGCAACTGGGTAACCGCTTTGCCGGTATGGTGTCAGTGGCACAGGGTGATATTGCGCTGATACATTATAATGAACACAGTCTGCGTCAGTGGCGCGAGTGGCTGGAGCAGAACGGACCACGCTTGCAGGCTGTATTTCTGTGTGATCCGGCGTTAAGCATCAAGCAGCTGTCGGATTTCAAGTCGCTGGTGGAGCTGATGGGGTTCTAGTGTGGCGCAGCCGCATAAAAAGCGTTGTCGACTTTGCACGCCATACAGACTTGTATATAGTACGGGCAATTAACAACACTGCTACGGGCTTGTGCGGCAGTGTGTGAACATTTTTTAAGGAATGGCATTATTTCAACTGATTCATCAGAACCCCTGGTACAGATTCGTGGCCTGAGTTTTTCCCGCGGCAGTCGGGTGATCTTTGACGGCATCGATATGGATATCCGTCAGGGCCAGGTCACCGCCATTATGGGCCCCAGCGGCACCGGTAAAACCACCCTGTTAAAACTGATCGGCGGCCAGCTCAAACCGGATGCAGGCACGGTGCATGTGGCGGGAGAAAATATCCATAAGCTGTCGATGAAGGCATTGTATGACCTGCGTCGCCGCACCATGGGTATGTTATTTCAGAGCGGTGCATTGCTCACCGATATGTCGGTGTTTGAAAATGTGGCTTTCCCGTTACGTGAACACACCCGCCTGCCGGAGAGTGCAATCCAGCGCCTGGTCATGCTCAAGCTGGAAGTAGTCGGCCTGCGCGGCGCGCGGGATCTGATGCCGGCGGAACTGTCCGGTGGCATGGCGCGCCGTGTGGCACTGGCCCGTGCGATCGCGCTGGATCCGCAGATCATTATGTATGACGAACCCTTTACCGGGCAGGACCCGATTTCCATGGGGGTGATTGTCAAACTGATTCACGATATGAATCATGCGCTGGGTATGACCTCGGTGGTGGTGTCCCATGATGTGGGAGAAACCGCGAGTATTTCCGATTATATCTATGTCGTTTCCGGTGGTCAGGTGGTGGAGCACGGCACACCGAAGAGTATCCGGCATTCCAGCTCCGAGTGGGTACAACAGTTTATGGGTGGTCTGGCCGATGGCCCTGTGCCATTCCATTACAGTAATACACCCCTGATGGATGATCTGATGCCGCAGGGCAAGCGGGGTGAGGCATAATGCTGGACTGGTTACAGGGGATTGGCCACAGTGTGTTTTCCAGTATCTCGCGCACCGGACGTGCCGCGCTGTTTTTATGGCAGTGTTTGCTGGCGCTGACCTATCTGCCGCAAAAACCTATGTTGCTGGTGCGCCAGATGTACTCGGTGGGGGTGCAGACCCTGCTGATTATTCTGGTGGCGGGCATTTTTGTGGGCATGGTGCTGGCGTTGCAGGCCTATATTGTGCTGGTTGATTTCGGTGCCGAGGAATCCATCAGTTTAATGGTGTCATTGAGTATTCTGCGCGAACTGGGGCCGGTGTTTACCGGTCTGCTGTTTGCCGGTCGAGCCGGTTCTGCGCTGACCGCGGAAATCGGTTTAATGAAAAGCACCGAACAGCTGTCCGGCATGGAAATGATGGCGGTGAATCCGATGAAATACGTGATTGCACCGCGCTTTCTGGCGGGACTGATATCCGTGCCGCTGCTCACCGCGATTTTTATGGCGGTGGCGATACTCGGCGGCTTTTTTGTCGCTACCGAGATGCTGGGTCAGTATGAAGGGGTGTTCTGGTCGCAGATGCAGACCAAGGTCGATTTCTACGATGACCTGATCAATGGCATGATTAAAAGCGTGGTGTTCGGTTTTGTGGTGGTATGGATCGCGGTGTTTGAAGGCTATGACTGTGTGCCCACCTCCGAAGGGCTGGGGCAGGCTACCACCCGTACCGTGGTGCATGGTTCGCTGGCGGTGCTGGGGCTGGACTTTGTACTGACCGCACTGATGTTTAATGTTTGATGTCTATCGTTTTAGACAAATCTGACTCGTTGTTTATGAATCATCGGCCGGGTGCCGGTTGCAGCAAACGCTGTAGTTGAAACAGGATTTAATTACCCATGAAAACTCGAAATCTGGAAATAGTGGTTGGTGCCTTTGTGGTGCTGGCGGTGCTGGCCATGGTGATGCTGTCGTTAAAGATGAGTAACCTGGCCAGCTACGGTGAGGAAGGTGATGTCTACGAAGTCACCGCACAGTTTGAAAATATCGGCGGCCTTAAGGTGCGTTCACCGGTGAGCGCGGGTGGGGTGCGCGTGGGCAAGGTGGCGAATATCAGCTACAACAACCAGGCCTTCACCGCGCAGGTGAC
The DNA here is from genome assembly GCA_041563375.1 of Gammaproteobacteria bacterium. Taxonomy (GTDB): domain Bacteria; phylum Pseudomonadota; class Gammaproteobacteria; order SZUA-229; family SZUA-229; genus SZUA-229. Next base: position 3,243 of record JBFFND010000047.1, read on the forward strand.
CCTGCAGCTGGAAGACAAATACCAGTTCCCGCTGGATACCTCGGCCAGTATCCTAACCGCTGGCTTGCTGGGTGAGCAGTATGTAGGGCTGGTGCCCGGTGCGGACGAGGAAAACCTGCGGCAGGGGGATGAAATCGAACTGACCCAGTCGGCGCTGGTGCTGGAGCAGGTGATTGGCCAGTTCCTCTACTCCAAGGCACAGGAAGACTAGTTCCCGGCCTGGCCAGAATCTGCCGCAACAACTGCCAGAAAAACGGGTCGAAGCATTAGACCGAGAGAATTGCGATACACGCTGGAGTGACCATGAAAAAACTACTGACCTCGTTGTGCACTGCACTGCTGCTGTTCAGCCTGCCGGCACAGGCGGCGGGGATGCAGCCGGATGAGCTGATCAAGTCCACCTCTGAAAAAGTGCTGAGCACACTGGAACAGAATCGCGAAAAATATAAAGAGCAGCCAGATGAAATCAATCAGCTGGTGAATGACATCATCCTGCCGCATCTGGATTTTCGCGCGATGAGCAAGCTGGCACTGGGTAAAAACTGGCGCAGTGCCACCGAGGATCAGCAGGACCGTTTTGTCGATGCCTTCAAAAATATGCTGATCCGCACCTACAGCAAGTCGCTCACCGAGTATGCCGGGCAGGAAATCGTGTTTCTGCCCTACCGCCCACCCGCTGAAGGCAAGCGCACGGTAACCGTACAGACCCAGATCAAGCAGGATAGCGGCCCGGTGATTCCCATCGATTACAGCCTGCGCATCAAGGACGATATCTGGAAAGTGTATGACATTAAAATCGACGGCATCAGCCTGGTGACCAATTACCGCAATACCTTCGCCACCGACATTAACCAGCTGGGCATGGAAGGCCTGATTAAAAAACTGCTGGCCAAATCCGACGACAAGCCGGAACAGGTCTGATGTCGATGGTGAAATGTGAGCAAAGCAGGGGGCAGATCCGCTTAAGCGGTGAGCTCAATTTTGCCAGCGTGGCCGAACTGCTGAACCAGCCGCCGATCCGCATTGAGGACAGTCAGGCGGATAACGGCAAAATCGAGGTGGATCTGTCGGCAATTAGCGGCTTTAACAGTGCCGTGCTCACACTTTTGCTCGACTGGATGCAAAAGGCCCAGCAAAATCACCTGCAAATCAAGTATCATAACGCCCCTGAGCAACTCAGGGTCATTGCGCAAGCCTATGGCATAGACCACGAGCTCCCCTTAACGACAGCCTGAGTGGTAAGCCGGGCTGCAATACTAGATTGTTGAATGAATAAGCTGTTAATCCAGGGTGGTGTCACCCTTAATGGAGATGTACGCATCTCCGGCGCAAAAAACGCGGTCCTGCCGATTCTGGCGGCCACCATACTCGCCCATGGCAAGTCGGTGGTGCAGAACGTGCCCCATCTGCAGGACGTGACCACCACGGTGACCCTGCTGGGTACCATGGGGGCCACCGTGGTGGTGGACGAGAGCATGAGCATCGAGGTGGATGCCTCCACCATGGATACCCAGGTCGCGCCCTATGAGCTGGTGCGTACCATGCGCTCGTCGATCCTGGTGCTGGGGCCGCTGCTGGCGCGTTACGGTTATGCCGAAGTGTCCCTGCCCGGTGGTTGTGCCATCGGCTCGCGCCCGGTGAATATCCACATCAAGGGCATGCAGGAAATGGGTGCCGACATTGAGGTTAAAAACGGCTATATCATCGCCCGCGCCGATCGCCTTAAAGGCGCGCGCATTATGATGGAGATGGTGACGGTTACCGGCACCGAGAACCTGATGATGGCGGCCACCCTTGCCGAAGGTACCACAGTGCTGGAAAATGCGGCGCGTGAACCGGAAGTGACGGATCTGGCCAACTACCTGAATAAAATGGGTGCCAAAATTTCCGGGGCCGGCACCGACACCATCACCATACAAGGGGTGGAAAGCCTGCAGGGTACGACCTACAAGGTGGTACCCGACCGGATTGAAACCGGCACCTTCCTGGTGGCCGCGGCGATTACCGGTGGCCGGGTCAGGGTGAAAGATACCGACCCCCATTTGCTGGATGCAGTACTGGATAAACTGCGTGAGTCCGGCGCGGAAATCACCAGCGGCGAAGACTGGATCGAGCTGGACATGAAAGGCCGACGGCCGAAAGCGGTGAGCGTGCGTACTGCGCCTTACCCGGCTTTTCCCACTGACATGCAGGCGCAGTTTGTGGCGCTGAATGCAATCGCCGAAGGCACCGGTACCATTATTGAAACCGTATTTGAAAATCGCTTTATGCATGTGCAGGAACTGCAACGCATGGGGGCGAATATTGAAGTGGAAGGCAATACCGCGATCGTGCGCGGTGTGGATGAGCTCAATGGTGCACCGGTGATGGCCACCGACTTACGTGCCTCTGCCAGCCTGATTCTGGCGGGCCTGGTGGCGAAGGGTGAAACCGAAGTGCTGCGCATCTACCATATTGACCGCGGTTACGAGCTGATTGAGGAAAAACTGGCCTACCTCGGCGCACAGATTCGCCGGGTGCCCGAGTAGTTCACCCAGCTTCATGGAACATTGAATTAACACAACCCTGTACTGAATATTATGAGCAACACAATTACGATCGCGCTATCTAAAGGCCGCATCTTTAAAGAAACCCTGCCATTGCTGGAAGCTGCCGGCATCACCCCGATCGATGATCCGGAAAAAAGCCGCAAGCTGATTCTGGATACCAATCAGGATGACGTGAAGCTGGTGATTATTCGTGCCACCGATGTGCCCACTTATGTGCAATACGGCGCGGCCGATCTGGGCGTGGCGGGTAAGGATGTGCTGATGGAGCATGGCGGCGATGGTTTGTATGAGCTGGTGGATCTGAATATCGCCCGCTGCAAGCTGATGACCGCCGGCATGGTGGATTACGTGCCCCATGATGGTCGCCTGCGGGTAGCCACCAAGTTTGTTAACGTGGCGCGACAGTTCTTTGCCGAGCAGGGCAAGCAGGTTGAAGTGATTAAACTCTATGGCTCGATGGAGCTGGGGCCGATCGTCGGCCTGTCGGATCTGATTGTGGATGTGGTGGACACAGGCAATACATTAAAAGCCAATGGGCTGAAGCCGATGGATCATATTGCGGATATCAGTTCAAGACTGGTGGTGAATAAGGCGTCATTAAAAATGAAGCATGACCGTATTCAGCAGATGGTGGAACAGATGCGTGAGGCGGTTAAATCATGATTAAGGTAACCCGCTTAAATCGTCAGCAGGCCGATTTCTGGCAGCAGCTCGAGCAGCAACTTGCCTGGGATTCCGCATCGGATGAACAGGTGGTGAATACGGTTAACGGCATTATTGCGGACATTCGCCAACGGGGTGATGCCGCGGTGGTGGAATACACCAATAAGTTTGACCGAATGAATGTATCCACAATGGCCGAACTGGAAATTCCAGCCTCCCGCCTGCAGCAATCACTGTCTAATATTTCTGCCGAGCAACGCGCCGCACTGGAAAAGGCCGCGGAACGCGTGCGTGCTTATGCCGAGCACCAGAAAATGGATTCCTGGTCGTACACAGAAGATGACGGTACCTTTTTAGGGCAACAGGTCACGCCCATGGATCGCGCAGGACTGTATGTGCCCGGTGGTAAGGCTGCCTATCCATCCTCGGTAATTATGAATGCAGTCCCCGCCAAGGTCGCCGGTGTGCCGGAGCTGATAATGGTGGTACCCACACCGGATGGTGAGATCAATGACCTGGTGCTTGCCGCAGCGGCGATTGCCGGGGTTGATCAGGTGTTTGCCATTGGCGGTGCACAGGCGGTGGCGGCATTAGCCTATGGCACAGAGACGATTCCGCAGGTGGACAAGATTGTCGGTCCCGGCAATATCTATGTGGCCACCGCCAAGCGCATGGTATTCGGTGCCGCGGGTATCGATATGATTGCCGGGCCATCGGAAATCTGTGTGGTGTGTGATGGTAAAACTGATCCGGACTGGATTGCCATGGATCTGTTTTCGCAGGCGGAACATGATGAAGATGCACAGTCGATCCTGGTGTGTCCCGATGCGGATTATATCGAGCAGGTTGAGGCGAGCATTAATAAACTGATTAAAGATATGCCACGTGCCGAGATCATTAAAAAATCGCTGAACGAACGGGGTGTACTGATCGAAGTGGCGAACATGGATGAGGCAATTGAAGTGGCGAACTATATCGCACCGGAGCACCTTGAGTTATCGGTGGATAATGCACGGGAACTGGCCGGGCAGATCCGTCATGCGGGTGCGATTTTTATGGGGCGTTACACCGCCGAAGCACTGGGCGATTACTGTGCCGGGCCTAACCACGTATTGCCCACATCACGCACCGCGCGTTTTTCATCGCCGCTGGGTGTGTATGATTTCCAGAAACGCTCAAGCCTGATTGACTGCTCTGCGGCCGGTGCCTCCGAGCTGGGTAAAACCGCCTCAACCCTGGCGCATGGCGAAGGCCTGACGGCGCACGCGCGTTCTGCGGAATACCGCATTAAAGACTAAAGTCCATGGGCGAGATTGTTCCATTTAAAAAAAAGAAAGCTGCGGAAAAACATAAGGGCAATACTTTGTGTAAACGCGGCTTTCATAAATGGGAAGTCGATAAGGAAAAACAGTTTGATAGCAAACAGGGTAAACTGGTGACTGTGTATAAGTGCAAACGTTGTGGTGCCACTAAAAACACGGCGCATTAGAAATACAGCGCTTTAACTGTTAGCTGTTTTAATCTTTAACGTGTCAAAATCGTTCACTACAGATAAACAATAAACAACCAGATGAGTGCTCAGGGTGCCGACTGGCTTAATCATCGTCCGCTGTGTTTGAAAAGTTTTTATGCTTTCCATAGTCGCTGTAACAAAAAAAGCCCCGAGCTGAGAGTCGGGGCTTTTTTTGTTGGCAATGTTTGTTCAGGGAAACTCTGAATAGTTTATCCATGAACTATCATTGATGAGCTATTAAAGTAAAAAAATAAAAATGCAATTTTTATCTTCAATAACCTGGCAGTTATTAAGCCTGGTGGTACAACCCTGTGCCACGGAGTCTCTGGATTTCCCAGAGGTTGCCTAGTTGATGGTGATCTTGCGCGGCTGTTTCGCCTCCTGCTTAGGAATGCTCACGGTCAGTACGCCGTGTTCGCTGTTCGCGGTTATGCCATCGGCATCCACACCTTCCGGCATGGTGAACTGGCGATAGAAAACACCGTGCTGACGTTCAATGCGCTTGAATCCCTGCTTTTCTGTTTTCAGCTCACGGTTTCTTTCACCCTTGATAGTGAGCACATTGTGTTCCATATGGATGTCGATATCCTTGGGGTCAACACCCGGGATATCCGCCATTAACAGGAACTTGTCATCTTCTTCCTTGATGTCAACCGCGGGTGCCCAGTCGCTGGTCACCACATTGCTTTCATCATAGGGTTTGTCCTTGCGCACATGGCCGCGTTGTAACTCCTGCTGCAGCTGATCGAGCAGGCTCCATGGGTTGTAGTGTGTAAGACTCATAGCTTTACTCCCGTAAGTGGTTATCTGTTTGCCTTAAGTACTGGCTTGATCCATAGATGTGGTTGCGGGATTTTATTTTCAAGCGCTGTCATTGAAAAAAAAGTGTGGTGCAGCGAAAAAACCGCAAACTTTGAGGAAGTATCAAAAAATACCGCTTATCTGCTATGATCGGCGTTCAGATTTACAGCAGAGAATTCCGGCATATGTCAGATTTAATCCGAAAAGAAATCCAGGCGATCAAGGCTTACCATGTGGCGGATCCGGGCAAGATGATCAAGCTGGATGCCATGGAGAACCCCTACAGCATTCCATCGGCATTGCAGGATGAATGGCTGGAACTGATGCGACAGGCGCCGCTTAATCGTTATCCGGACCCGACCGCCAGGCAGCTGAGTGCGCAGCTCAGGGAGGTGATGGCTGTGCCCGGGGGGCAGGCAATGATGCTGGGTAACGGTTCCGATGAGCTGATCCAGATTATGGCGATGGCGATGGCCCAGCCGGGCAAAAAGATCATGGCGCCGGAACCCTGCTTTGTGATGTATAAAATGATCGCCACCTTCACCGCGATGCACTACGTCGGTGTGCCGCTACGGGATGATTTTTCACTGGACCTGCCGGCCATGCTGGATGCCATCCGGCGCGAGGAGCCGGTGCTGATCTTTCTCGCCTATCCCAATAACCCCACCGGTAATCTGTTTGCCGAGGAGGATATCCTGCAGATACTCGAGGCCAGCAGTGGTCTGGTGGTGCTGGATGAAGCCTATCACCCCTTTGCCGACAGCAGTTTTATGTCACGTCTGGGTGAGTTTGATAATCTGCTGGTGATGCGCACCGTGTCCAAGATGGGGCTGGCGGGCTTACGCCTGGGTTTGCTCGCCGGGCCGGAAAAATGGCTGGCTGAGTTTGACAAGGTTCGCCTGCCTTACAATATCAATGTGCTGACCCAGTTAACCGCTAGTTTTGCGCTGCGTCACGCTGACGTATTTGCCGAGCAGGCGGCGCGCATCTGTGAACAGCGGCAATGGCTGTTCGAGCAATTGCAGGGCTTTAGTCAGTTTGAGGTGTTTCCAAGTCGCGCCAATTTTATTCTGCTGCGCGTGTTGCAGGGGGATGCCACTGGCATCTTTGAGTCGATGAAGCAGAAGGGCGTGTTGATTAAAAACATGCATCCGGCGGGTGGTGTACTGAGCCAGTGCCTGCGCCTGACCGTGGGTACAGTGGAAGAGAATAAGGCCATGCTGGCGGCGCTGGCGGAAAGCCTGGTGGATAACAGCTGACAAGTCGCCATCAGTCTTTAGTCGTTGGTTCTTCGTCATTAGTTCAGCGAAATCATCTACCAAGGAAAAGCAAACCAATCAATCTATTGATGATTCATCAGCTAGTGCAAACGATCCTGCAGTGAATGTTATCACGGAGACAGTACCGATTGTAGATA
>JBFFND010000048.1:0-10092 GCA_041563375.1 Gammaproteobacteria bacterium
CCCGCAGGTGAAGTTGAATACTCGAAAAAAACAGAAATCCATAGCCCCGCTTACCCGGCTTTATACCTGCTACTGCGAAACACTGATGCACTGATCGCCTCGGCTGCCAGTCTAAAACCGCCCGCAGAGAAAACCGGCTCAGCCGACACGAAAATACCACAGCAAGCGGTTGTTGACAGTTATTATATTATCAACCTGAAAACAGCCAGTAACCTGAATGATTTCGACCGCATCATCAAGCAGCAGGAAATACAGAAACATGCACTGTACATTTCCGAGCTGGAAATAGACAACCGCACCTGGTATCAGTATCGACTGGGCTTTTTCATTGATAAGAAATCAGCAGAAATCACTCTTAACAACCTGCAAAAGACCTACCCCCTGGCACGCATTATCCGCATCAGTCCTGCAGAAAAACAGCTGGCGACAGATCGTATTCGCGCCTTTAGCAAAATCAGCACGCCACTGGCAACACCACCAGCAAAAACACAGCACGCCAGTAATGCCCGTGAGCTTTACCCCCAGCTCATTAATAAGGGAACCAGGGCCTTATCCGAGAAAGATTACAAATCTGCAATTGATGCCTTTACACAATTACTAAGCTACCCTGAAAACAGCTACAGCATGGACGCCCATGAGCTACTGGGTTTTGCTTATGAACTCAACAACCAGATTGCCTATGCACGAAAAACCTATGAGGAATATCTCAGCCTTTATCCTGAGTCCAGAGGCGCAACCCGAGTCACCCAGCGACTGGCCAGCCTGATTACTGCCAGATCCACGTCACCCGGAGATCTGCGTGAGGCAAAATCAAAAACCATTATCCCAAAATGGGAAACCTTTGGCTCTATCTCACAATTTTACCGTCGAGACACCAGCTCACTGGACATTGATACCGAAACCGCCACCAGCGTTATCAACACTACGGATAGCCGCGTCAACCTGTCAGAAATTGATACCCTGGCTAATTTTAATACCCGCTATCGCAGTAATGATTATGAACTACGCTCACGATTCACCGGGGGTTACATCTATGACTTCCAGAATGACAGTGAAGGAAACGATGTACCCATCAATGAACTGTATTTCGATGCCCTTAGCATCGAGCACAATGCCAGCATTCGTATCGGGCGTCAGCGTAGCAATAAAGGCGGTGTATTCGGCCGCTTCGATGGTATTGATACCGGCTACCAGATGACCGACCAGTTGAAGATGAATCTCACCACTGGCTATCTGGTACCTAAAACCACACAGAGCGCCAATAAGGATGAATTTTTTACCAGCCTGAGGGCTGATCTGGGTACGTTTTTCAACGCCTGGGATTTCAGCCTGTATTATATGAAACAGGAAAATGGCGAGATAACCGGACGTGAAGCCATCGGCAGTGAGTTCCGTTATTTCCATCCGCAACGTTCATTATTCGGTCTGGTCGACCACGATATCTTATTTGATAAGACCAACACCATCTTGCTGAATGGCAGCTGGACCACTAACAGCAAAACCAGCTTTAATGCCACTATCGATTTGCGTCAGTCACCCTTGCTCACCACACAGAGCGCGCTACAGGGGCAGACATTCACCAGCGTGGATGACATGTTAAACAGTTTCACTGAAGAAGAGATTATACAGATTGCGCAGGATAGAACCGCCAGTGTTAAAACATTCATTTTCGGCGTTTCACAACCCTTATCCGAAAATTACACACTGAACGCCGATATTACCAGTAGCAAAATCTCCGCCACTGACGCCTCCGCTGGCGTCGAAGCCTATCCCGCAACTGACACTGAATATTTTTTCAGCTCACAGCTGATTGGCAGCCATGTATTCAGGCAGAACGACAGCAGCATTATTGGCGTCAATTACAATGACACTACTACCAGCAACACCACCTCCTTACGCTGGAACTATCGAATTCCCGTCTCACAGATGCTGCGTTTAAACCCTCGCATATCCATCGCGGAAAGAGACAACGCCGATGACACTACCCAGTCAATTCTGGGACTTGCATTTAAAATGGATTACCGCTGGAACCGAAGAACGTCCTTTGAATTCGAATTCAGTAGCGAATCGTCTGACAAGACGCTGGTATCCGGCCAGGAAAAAAATGATATTTATTACTTCAGCCTGGGTTACCACTATACATTCTAGGCAGTTCTGAATAATAAGAACATGTCAGTATTGTTCTGAGATACCCACTGCTACCCGTTTGTTATTCATCAGCCTGCATTACTGCCTTGAGCACCCGGCAAGCAACGCTCGAACCATAACAGTATGCTGGCAACAGGTGTGTAGCTCAGTGCCCAGGCAAGTAACACCCCCAGCGTATTGGCCAGCATATCCGCCACTTCGAAGTAACGTACCCCGCCCAGATCCTGCAGAAATTCCAGTAAAACACCCATGGCAATAAACACTGCGGCCAGACGAAAGCCGGCACGCCGGCCGCGGTATATCTGCATAAACCAGCCCATCAGGCCGAAGTAACCCAGCACATGCATCAACTTATCCGACAGGCTGATTTCCAGCACCACCTGCGAGGTGGACAGCGAAGAATAAATCACGAACACCACCATCAGGTAGCCAATGGATAACCAGAGTAGTTTGTATTTAAGCGGGGTATTGATGGATGACGACATGAGGTTCCAGAATTAAATGATATGGGAAATTTTGATGTATTTTAGCTGGCATTAATACCAGCTAATTACTTTCCCACGCATTATAACCTGTTTAATGAAGTTGCTGTCTACAGGTCCTCAATACCCCGCGTTTTCAGGTTAGCGATAATGGTTGAATCACTTCGGTTTTTAGAGGTGGCCGCTTTCATAAAGATGACCACACCATCTATGTCACGAATAACACCTTTTAACCTGTCATTATCGTCTATTGATTCACTGATCAAAGCGAACGCCTCGTTCATCAGGCTTTTATCATTGCGCGCAATACCCACTGCATAGGCCAGGTAACTGGCGAGACCCGGATGCCGTGCATTGATGTGTTTTGAAAAGTCTGACCATGTCTTTAACCAGCGTTTCCATTCGAGCTCTGACAGCTTACGCCCATCCAGATGCAGAAACAGCGTGGCGCTGACCAGGTCATCCTGCCAGTTCCAGTCGGGCGCATTCTGTTTGCGTCGCGCATGCCTGACTGCACGCCCGTGAAATTCCAGGCAATGCTCACACTGCTAATAACAGGCCAGCAGATAGGCAATATATTCCCGCTCAAGCAGGGTCAGTTCAAACGCAGGTGATTCGCCGGGCACACCCTCGAATACCAGCTGGTGAAGTTCATTGAGCACATCATTAAATGCAAAACCAAGCAGGGGCACAGGTTTATTCGGCATAAAGTTATTCCATCCGTTTGTTAATGCGTATCACATCGAGCTTATATAAAAATAAACGCCAGGCACGAGTCCCCGCATAAGCAGTTGTCACCGATAATTCTTATGACTTCTTCGGTATCTAAGATCAACCACTGGCCACAACAATGCCAATCGCAAGCGCATAAACACCCAGTACCAGTGTACTTTCGAAACCAATCCGGCCAATCCCATAGGTCTCGCGGCGCACCATACCCAGCAGCAGAATCGCGGTCATCAGGATACTGACCAGACCCCAGGTTGTCTGCACCGGTGCCATATCGTGGTAGATGGAACCGTGGGGATAGCCCAGGTCGGCAGCGGCCACGACCAGCATATTAAAACAGTTGGTGCCGAAGATATTACTCACCGCCAGGGTCAGCGCACCATAACGTATCGCGGCGATCGTGGTCACCAGCTCGGGCGAGGAAGTGGCCAGTGCCGTCAACAGGCCACCCACCAGGGTGTCGGAAAGACCGCTCTCGTCGGCAATGCCCTTGCCCGCTTCCATCAGTATCCAGCCTGCAATCGCCGTAACCACAGCCAGTGCAATGAAACCGATCCAGGCCTCAAGCAGGCTGCCGTGACGCTGCTGTACGGGTTTATCCGGCACGGTCTGGCGTGTCCGACGCGGAAACCACATGGGCTTTGCCTGTGTACGCAGAACCAGCTGCATGCCGAACAGATACGCGACAATAATCACCGCAGACACCGGATGCACACCCCACTCGGCTATCGGTGGCGTGACGATGGCAAGCAACGGCAAAGTCAGCAACACAATCAGCAAGCCCGCCAGCATCAGGTTCACGGGCGAGGCGGCTGCATGTTCCAGATTCGCTTTACGATAAACCATGTCCGCAATGCCAAGAAACGCCAGGTTCACCGCCATACTGCCCATGACATTACTCATCGCGAGGTCGGGCCGTGCATCTATCGCCGCACTCAGGGTTGCGGCAAAATCGGGCAATGACGTCACCCCCGCCAGCAGCAACACCCCGAACAGCGATTCGCCCATGCCGGTACGGTCAGCCAGTTCATCAGCCAGCCTGGCCAGCCGACTGCCTGCAATGACAATGGCCAGGGCGGCGATGGCAAAGGCGATAATGCTGTAGCTCAGGGTTGAAAACACGCGCGGCCTCACTGCTGTGATTATGCCGACCTGTATAACATTAAACCTGTCGCAGAAAAAGCCAGCCCCGGATTACTGTCCTGTTAAAGCCCCGTTGCGGACAGAAAAAAATCAGTCGATATACACAGTATCGCCGACCGTTAACCTCGCCTGATTACTGATACTGCCGTAAATCCCCAGGTTCTGCTCGGCCTGAACAACGATGGCCCGCAGCATCGATTTGTCAAAACGCAGGTTCTGCTGTTGCCGTGTCACTGCACCGCAACGAGGTGCGGTCGCCGTACAATCAATTTCTGATTCGGCAATGCGCATGCGTTTACCGATCCAGTTCTGCTCGACCAGCCCCTTATCGGTCTCACCGGTTTCGATCACAATATTGGGTCGAAAGCGGCGCACATCCCAGTCAGCGTCCGGCAGCAGGCCTTTCATATGATTCAAACTGGCGGTGGTGATGATATGAAACGGCGTCACCAGAAAAAACGTGCCCGGCACGGTCACGAAATCCCTGGCCTGTTGCGGCAGCTGGCTGAAGTCGGGCAACGGCTCACCCGGCTCACGGCTAAAGGTGGCCTTTAATTCGTCCAGCCATGTGCTGTCGTCGGGTTTGTGCCGACGATAGAAATCAAGATCCGCAACCGGTCGCAGTTTCTCCAGTGTTGAATGGTAACCAACCAGTTCGGACAGGATGCGATCTATCTCCGGGTCATCACTTGCACTGCTTAAATTGTTCGGCAAAGTAATATCAACCTGCCGCAACACCGAATCCTTGCGTGTACTCGCGGTGCAGCTGAGCAGTTCCGGGCGAAACTTGCAGCTCTGGATTTCCTTACGCATCACATCACGCAAGGCCCAGACTCGATCACCCTCAAGCCCGCTCGGAGCAATCGCGCACTGCTCCACCTGTTCACCGGCCATGCCTTTAACCGGGTAACGCCATATCTCTTTAACGATGCCTGCTTTCATTATTGCCACTGCAATTCTATAGTGCACCAGTAAAACCTGACAGGTATTCACTGGCACAGTTATGGTGCGGAATAAACCGGCAATCGAGATAATGGTGCAGAAATACCCCCACTCGCCGTTTATTTACGTATGTAATTTAATACAGGGGAAGCTCGCATAAGACGTGCCAGATTGGCAGTGACAGAAAACACCGAGTTGAATTAAAACAGAAAATAAAGGGCGGGTTGAACCGCCCTTTAAATTACGTATGAATGGCTGGTTTGGACATTGCGCAGTAATGCAACTCGACCTGAGCCTGACTCATTCGGTCTTGATATAGGCAAAGCCCTTTTCATTCTGCAACTGGGCTAAACGCACAACACCTGAGGGCACCAGACTGACCTTGTCATAAAGCTCTGATTTATCCAGGCTAACCTCGCTACGGGTGATGTCGCACAGCTCCAGTTTTACATTATGTAACGAGGCCAGGGTTGAAAGTCGACCTCTCAGGTTTTTTCGCTGATCTGCCAGCTGTTTGTCTTCGGCGAACGGCGTATTGGCCAGTTTGTTATCCGTGACAAAACGAATGCCATGAGCAACGAAAACAATCCGCACGTCATATTGAGTGAAGTTATTTTTGTAGTGCACCACCATGTTATTGATACTGGTCAGCATCGCGCTGAAACGACGCGGATCGGCATAATCAGCATGGTAAACCACCCGTGTCACGTTGTCGTCAGCGGCCCGGGACTGGGCAGGCACAAGCACAAGTAACGAAAGAAGGATAATGGTCAGGGCGGTGAGTTGCCGAACATAACTACCGTGTGTTGTATGGCACATGAGAACACCTCCATCATTAATTTCAGGGGAGTCTTACACTAACCACTCTAACGCAGAACAATGCTGGCGGACAAGTAACCGCTTTCACTGGCATTCATGCTGTGCCGGTATCTCCATAAATTCCAGCTCTTGCAGCGCGACACCCATGGCGCCTGCCTTGATAATGGAAAGACCCGACATGGCACTGGCAGCGAATGGATCGGTGCCACTGAAGAGTTCGCCTTATTTAACTAAATACAGGAAAGCTCGCACAAGACGGGACAGTCATTATGCAACCACACCAAACAACTTGCCGACGCCTGCCGTCAGTACCATGGCAAGCGCACCCCAGAAGGTTACCCTGGCTGCACCGACCATGATGGATGCACCACCGGCACGGGCCGCGATAGCCCCGAGCAGGGCAAGAAAAACCAGTGAAAACATCGCCACCAGGAAAATCAGCAGGTTGGTGGGTGCAAGCCAGGCGACCATTAACGGCAGCACCGCGCCAATGGTAAAGCTTGCGGCTGAAGAAAATGCAGCCAGGACAGGCTGTGCATTACCACTCTCGGTGATACCTATTTCATCCCGGGCATGGGCCGCCAGTGCGTCATGGGCCATCAGCTGTTCAGCAACCTGTTGTGCCAGTGCTGGCTCAACCCCTCTTTCCCTGTAGATCGCAGCCAGTTCATTTTTTTCACACTCGTAATTTTCTTCGATTGATTTCTGCTCAAGCGCAAGGTCCGCATTTTCAGTATCCGACTGGGAGCTGACGGATACATACTCACCGGCAGCCATCGACATGGCGCCTGCGACCAGACCCGCCACGCCGGCCAGCAGAATGCCTTCATGTGCCGTGCTTGCCGCGGCCACACCAATGATCAAACTGGCGGTGGAAACAATACCGTCATTTGCACCCAGCACGGCCGCACGCAACCAGCCAGTGCGATGCGATTTGTGGTGTTCTGCGTGCTCCATAGGGTTTCCCTCTGGTGATAATGGCTGTTTGCATGCCGGGCATTATGCAATTGCCATGACCACGCCTGCTTTTAATGCTGGGCCGGCATCTCCATTAATTCCGACACTTCCAGTGAACCGCCAATTTCAAGAAACGGACAGGCCTGGGCAATCTTCAGTGCGGCATCCATGGTGTCTGCCTTGATAATGGAAAAGCCCGACATGGCACTGGCGCCACCTTCCTTCACCTCACCCGCGGTAGTGACGGTGGTGGTGTCCTTAAAGGGAATCATCGGTGCCACCACTGCATCACCCAGTGAGGTGAGCCATTGCAGGTATTTATCGAAATGCGCCTTCGCGGCGGCGGGATCAGTTGGCTGTTCGCCGCCCAGGTAGACCAGTGCATACTGCTTCATAGGTACTCGCTTTTTATAGTTATATATCTTTTAATAATCGGGACATTAATTCAGGCTGGCATCACTAATCAGGCTATTGAGTGGCGTGGTCTTTTCCAGCTCCAGCACAATCGCCTCGTCCAGCGATATTTCATCGGCCTCGATATAGGGCAGTATCTGCGAAACCACCTGCATAATCATCTGCATGCCCTGCTGCTCCGCGGGGTCGGACGAAGCCTGGTAATTCGCCTCCAGATCACGCAGGTGTTGCTGCATGTGCTGCACACGGCTGGACAGATCCAGCGCCTGATACGCGTCTTTATAGGTAATATGCAGCTCGCGGGAGTCGTCAGACTCCATAATCTGTAAATCAAATGGGCCGTCAATCAACATATGCCGCCTCGGTGTGATGCCTGTTTTATAATGAATCACCAATCATAAGGATAATTAATGTGAGTGACAACTTCTGCAGATTATGAATACAAGGCTACTGCTCCCTTTTTAGTCACTTATAGATGGCTATTCCACTCGGCGACCTGCTTATGGCACTATTATAAATACCGAGTGTCCAATGGAATGATGTACTCCGCGCAACACAGGAGAAAGACATGACCGCAAACGCCTATGCAGCAACCCATGACGCCCTGACCCATTTGCCCAATGAGTACCTGTTGATGGACCGGCTAAACCAGGCGGTTGCCCTGTCCGAACGCAGCACCAATATCTTTGCGCTGTTAATGGTGAAGCCCGACAAGCTGGGCGAGCTTGAGCAACACTACGGGCAGGCTTTATGTGAGCAGTTGATCACCACAGTGGCGACGCGCCTGCAGCAGACCTTCCGCGAACCGGACACCATCACCCGCCGCAAAGACAATCGCTTCATTATATTGATACCGCAGATCGCAGATAAACAGGCGCTGGACAAACTGATCCTGCGGCTGACAAAAACCCTGTCCGAGCCTTTCCATATTGATTCACACAGCATCCCGATGAATTTCAACCTGGGACAAGCCATCTACCCGTATGATGGCACCAGTGCCAGTTCGTTGATGCAGCATGTTGTGGCTAATCTGCAATCCACAACTGTTGACTTGCAAAAACCACCGTCAGCTGATAAATAAAAAGGGCCTGACTTATCCCCATCACCTTTTTTCCACTTACCACTACATCAAACGTACAACAGGCATAAATAATGAAAATCAGCTTTTATAGTAGCCAGCCTTACGACATTACTTTTTTTGAAAAAGCAAATGCAGAGTATAAGCACGAATTAGATTTTCATGACTACCAGCTCAATGAAGAAACGGTTGAGCTGGTTAAAGACACCCGGTGTATTTGTGTTTTTGTAAATGACAAGCTAACGGCTCCTGTATTAAACAAGCTGCATGCAAAAGGCGTTCGACTCATTGCTTTGCGCTGTGCAGGCTTCAACAATGTTGACCTGGCTGCCGCAGATCAGCTTGGCATTACCGTCGTTCGGGTACCTGCCTACTCACCTGAATCGGTCGCAGAGCATACCATTGGCTTAATGCTAAGTTTAAGCCGGCATATTCATCGAGCGTATAATCGTGTACGTGAAAGTAACTTTTCACTAAACGGCTTACTTGGTTTTGAATTACACCATGCAACTGTAGGCATTGTAGGCACCGGCCAGATTGGTACTGCACTGGCAAAAATATTAACCGGCTTTGGCAGCCAGGTTATAGCATGCGACCCGACACCAAACGATGAATGTGTTTCGCTGGGCGTGAAATATGTAGATTTTAAATCATTATGCCAGCAATCGGACGTTATCAGTCTGCATTGCCCTCTGGTTCCGCAGACGCGCCATCTAATCAATAAATACAGCCTGAACGACATGAAAAAAGGCATTATGATTATCAACACCAGCCGCGGCGCAGTCGTTGATACTGAGGCAGTTATTGACAGCTTGAAAGAAGGCCATATCGGCTATCTCGGACTTGACGTATACGAGCAGGAAGAGAATATATTCTTCCGGGATCTTTCAGATGAGATTATTTCAGATGACCTTTTCGAGCGCCTGCTTACTTTTCCCAATGTTTTAATTACCGGTCACCAGGCCTTTTTTACCGAACAGGCATTAAATAATATTGCCGAGACAACGCTGGCCAATATTCAGCGTTATGAAAACAACAGCGAGTGCTTGCACTGCTGTCATATCTAGCTATTAAGCCGGGTCGATTTATCAATTGCTTCTAATATTAGAGAAAACTGGGTTCTGACCCCACTTATTCGATAAAGGGCAATATCTGCGCAACCACCTGCATAATCATCTGCATACCCTGCTGCTCGGCCGGGTCCGTCGAAGCCTGGTAATTCGCCTCCAGGTCACGCAGGTGTTGCTGCATCTGCTGCACGCGACCGGCCAGGTCCAGCGCCTGGTATGCATCCTTATAGGTAATGTGCAGCTCGCGGGTATCGTCAGATTCCATAATCTGTAAATCAAATGGGCCGTCAATCAACATATGCCGCCTCGG
>JBFFND010000049.1:0-10046 GCA_041563375.1 Gammaproteobacteria bacterium
ACAGGGCACGGTGGAGTGGCAGCCCAATTTTGACGGCACCATGGAAGAGCCGAAATCGTTACCGGCACGCCTGCCCAATGTGCTGCTGAACGGTTCCACCGGTATTGCGGTGGGTATGGCTACCGATATCCCGCCGCATAACCTGCGTGAAGTGGCCAGCGCCTGTATCCGCATGCTGGATGAGCCCAAAGTCAGCGTGGCGGATTTGATGGAGCATATCAAGGGCCCGGATTACCCCACTGATGCGGAAATTATTACCAGCCGAGATGACCTGCTGGCGATGTATGAAAAAGGCAATGGCAGTGTGCGGGCACGGGCAAAATATGAAAAGGATGACGGTGACATTGTGATCACCGCGCTGCCTTACCAGGTGTCGGGTAATAAAATTCTGGAACAGATCGCGCAGCAGATGACCGCGAAAAAGCTGCCGATGCTGGAAGACATCCGTGATGAATCGGATCATGAAAATCCCACCCGCCTGGTGCTGGTGCCGCGCTCCAACCGGGTGGATGTGGAACAGCTAATGACCCACCTGTTTGCCACCACCGATCTGGAACGCACCTACCGGGTGAATATGAATATGATCGGCATCGATGGCCGACCCGGTGTCAAAAACCTGCGCATGGTGCTGAAAGAGTGGCTCACTTACCGTGTACAAACCGTGCGCAACCGGCTCGACTGGCGACTGCAGAAAATCAATAAACGCCTGCATTTACTGGAAGGTTTATTGATCGCGTTTTTGAATATCGATGAAGTGATCCAGATTATTCGTGAAAACGACAAGCCGCGACCGATCCTGATGCAGCGCTTTAACCTGAGCGAAGTGCAGGCGGATTATGTTCTGGATACCAAACTGCGACAGCTGGCACGGCTGGAAGAAGTCAAGATTCGTGAAGAACAGGAAGAGCTGGCAGAAGAAAAAGATAAAATTGAAAAGTTGCTGTCATCCGAACGCCGCCTGAAAACCCTGATTAAAAAAGAAATTCTCGATGACGCAGAAACCTACGGTGATCCGCGACGTTCTCCGATTGTTGAGCGTGAAGCTGCCCAGGCCATGGATGAGTCGGCGCTGATTGCCAGCGACCCGATTACCGTGGTGTTATCCAGCATGGGCTGGGTGCGTGCCGCCAAAGGGCATGATGTGGATGCGGAAAAACTCAACTACAAGGCGGGGGATGGGCCACGCTCTGCGGCACAGGGTAAATCCAATCAGCTGGCGGTGTTCCTTGACAGCACCGGTCGCGCCTATACCCTGGCAGCGCATACATTGCCCTCTGCCCGTGGTCAGGGCGAACCCTTGACCGGGCGGTTTAATCCACCTTCTGGTGCGGTGTTTGTGGCGGCGTTAATGGGTGACCCCAAAGACCTGTACCTGTTCAGCACCAGTCATGGCTATGGCTTTGTCTGCGAGCTGGGTGAACTGCACTCCAGAACCAAGGCAGGTAAAGCGTTTATGAAAGTGACGCCAGGCGCTAAAGTATTGCCGCCGGTGAAAGTGCGCAGTGTCGAGGATGATTTTATTGTCGCCATCAGTTCGGAAGGGCATATGCTGGTCACCGAATTATCGGAACTGCCGCGCATGTCGAAGGGCAAGGGCAATAAAATCATCAATGTGCCCTCAGCCAAACTCAAGGCGGGTGAAGAATCAGTGTGTGCAATTGAGCTGATTCAGGACGGTGAAAAACTGACTGTATTTGCGGGTAAGAAACATAAGACTATGAGCGGTGGCGAAGTGGATGAACATTATGCCGAGCGTGGTAAACGTGGTTTGAAACTGCCCCGTGGTTACCAGAAAGTTGATAAAGTTGAAGTACATATCAAAGAGTAAATTATGTTAATCGTTATTTCCCCTGCCAAGACACTGGACTATGAGACACCGGCTAAAACAAAAACCTTTACCCTGCCGGACTACCTGGATGACTCCGCCGAGCTGATCCACCGCATGCGTGAATTTTCTGCGCTGGATATTGCCGAGCTGATGCATGTTAGCAGCAAAATCGCCGAGTTAAACTTCGATCGTTTTGAAGCCTGGAATAAAAACTTCACTGAAAAAAATGCCAAGCAGGCAGTGCTGGCGTTTAAAGGTGATGTGTATACCGGGCTGGATGCGGAAAGTTTCAGTGCCAGGGATTTTAAATTTGCGCAAAGCCATCTGCGTATCCTCTCAGGCCTGTATGGATTATTGCGCCCACTGGATTTAATGCAGCCCTATCGGCTGGAAATGGGCAGTAAACTCAGTAATGAGCGGGGTAAAAACCTGTATGAGTTCTGGGGCAATACTTTGACCGATGGTTTGAATGCGCAACTTAAAAAAATCAAATCCGAGCATCTGATTAACCTGGCATCCAATGAATACTTCAAGGCGGTTAAGCCGAAACAGATTAATGGTGAGGTGATTACCCCGGCCTTTAAGGAATATAAAAATGGTGATTATAAAATGATCGGTTTTTATGCGAAAAAAGCCCGCGGAATGCTCAGCCGTTACATTATCCAGAACCAGCTGTCGGATATTGAAGACATCAAGTCGTTTGATGTGGAAGGTTATAAATTCAACAAAAGTCTGTCGAAGGGTAATAACTGGGTGTTTACCCGCAAGTCAGCGCCTAAATAACATCACGGCTCAACCGACAGGGCGGATGCGATGATAGAAGATCAGGCCAGCGAATTGTTAGATTTCTGGTTCAGCGAGCCGATGAATCAGCACTGGTTTAAATCCACACCGGCGATTGATGGTGACATAGCGCAACGCTATACGAAACTCTGGCAACAGGCGACAGCAGGTGAGCTGGATCACTGGCTTCAATCGCCGCGCACCTGTTTGGCGCTGATTATCCTGCTTGATCAACTGCCACTCAATATGTTCCGTGGTCAGGCAAAAGGTTTCTCCACTGAAAAGCAGGCGATCGAGGTCTGTCTGTACGGGCTGGAGCAGGGCTACGACCAGCAGCTGACACAGGCACAGCAGGCATTTTTCTATATGCCGCTGATGCACAGCGAACAGCTGCTCCATCAGCAGCGTTCTGTCGAGCTGTATCAGCACGCTGGACTTGCGAACAACTTACGTTTTGCCCGGCATCATTGTGAATTGATTGAGCGTTTCGGGCGCTTTCCCCATCGCAATGCCATTCTCGGTCGGCCATCGACCGAAGAAGAAGTACGCTATCTGCAGTCGAAGCAGGCGTTTAGAGGTTGATAATTCGTAATCATTCAGCATTTCTTATATAAACTAAAGCTGCTGACTTTTCCCCCGATCTGTTCTAGTCTCCTTAATATGGCGTGATAGATGACATTGCACACTGTGCAAACACGGGAGGTCATGATGAGCCAGTTAAGCAGAGAATTCGGAGATATCTGTATTTCATGCACGGTTTTACCGGTGCTGGGTATTACGGTGGTCAGTGCGATTGTTTATTATCTGCTAAGTCTGTTTTTTTAGAACCACGTTGAATTCATAAGTATTCAAGTATTTCCTCGTTCCTGTCTCCTGCCTGTGCGGGGCGGTCACTTTGGTTTTTTCTGCGTAATCATGAGATCCTCACTTACGCACGTCATTCGGCTGGCTAATCTGCCGGTCCGGTCTTTACTGATATAAATTTATATTTCCTAAGCCATTGAAACTATTGCCAATCAGCCCTATCTAAGCTGCGTGATTAATCTTCTCGGGTAAACCCATGTTTTCAAGAATTGGCCTGTTTCTTCTGACCAATATTGCCGTACTGGCAGTATTAAGTATTTCCATGCGCGTGCTGGGTATTGACCAGATGCTTGCCGCTGAAGGGGTGGGCATCAACCTGACCGGCCTGCTGATTATGGCGGCGATTATCGGTTTTGCCGGTTCCTTTATTTCGCTGGCAATGTCCAAATTCATGGCAAAGCGTTCCATGGGAGTGCAGTTGATTGAGCAGCCAGCTAATAGCCGTGAACGCTGGCTAGTGGAAACCGTGCGCCGCCAGGCGGATCGTGCAGGTATTGGTATGCCGGAAGTGGGTATTTTTAATTCACCCCAGCCCAATGCCTTTGCCACGGGTATGAATCGCAATAATGCCCTGGTAGCTGTGAGTAGTGGACTGCTGGACAGTATGACCCAGGACGAAGTGGAAGCGGTGCTGGGGCATGAGGTCAGCCACGTGGCCAATGGCGATATGATTACCATGGGTCTGATTCAGGGCGTGCTTAATACCTTTGTGATTTTTATCTCGCGGGTGATCGGTACTTTCGTGGATCGCGTGGTGTTCAAAAATGAGCGTGGTTTCGGTATCGGCTATTTTGTGGTGAGTATTATTGCAGAATTGATACTGGGTGTGTTCGCGGCAATGATCGCGGCCTGGTTCTCACGCCGTCGTGAGTTCAGGGCAGACCACGGTGGTGCAGCTCTGGCCGGCAAGCAGAAAATGATCGCTGCACTGCAGCGTCTGCAGCAAAGCCAGCAGCGCGATCAGGACACAGCCATGCCCAATGAGCTGGCGGCGTTCGGTATTCGCGGCAGCTTAAAGCACGGTATCGCCGCAGCGTTGATGACCCATCCACCACTGGAACAGCGCATTCTCGCTTTGAAGGCACGGCAGGATTAGACCATTGTAGCAATTGACACTCTGCTCATAAAAAAGCCCTGTTTTTTAAACAGGGCTTTTTATTTGCTGAAGCGTTTAACGGCTTAAAGCCTGGCTTAACTGACTGTCGTTAACCACCCATGGAAGTAAAATCATAATCCAGGGTGGGGGATGGTTCCTGCAGGAAATTACCCTGGATAAAGTTGATCCCCATGCCCCACAATACGGACAGGCTGGTGGCGTCCTGTACACACTGGGCAATGGTCAGCTTGTGCATTTCCATGGCCCTGTCGGTAATGGCTTTTACAGCTTCCTGGTTTTCCGCACTGCTGGACAGCTCTTCCATAAACGAGCGCTCCAGTTTGAGGTAATCAGCGGGAATGTGTTTAAGCAGTTCAAACGGATTTGCACCCTTGCCGAAATCATCCAGGGCAAAGCCGCAGTTAAGATCCTGCAATGATTTTGCCAGCTCAGCGGTATACTTGAGGCTGGTGACTGCAACGCTTTCCTTGACTTCAAAAATCAGGCTGTTCTTGGGTACATTGTATTTCTTCAGCTGCTCTTTCAGCCAGCTCATCAGGCTGGTGTCTTTCAGGGAGTTGGCCGCGAGCTTAACAAAGAACAGGGTTCGTTTGCCTTCCTTCCAGCGTTTGGTGACGGTGGTAATGGTGTTGAGTAGCACCCAGCGGTCGATGGCAATTGCCATGCCGGTGCGGTTGGCTGCGGGAAGAAAGTCATCGGGCATGACAATATTGCCTTCCTTGTCAGTCATGCGCACAAACACTTCGTAGCGTTCGTCGGTGTCGCCATGCAGGCTGATCACCGGCTGGAAGTATAGCAGGAAACGGTTGCTGGTCAGTGCATCACGTAAGTCTGCCACTACCTGTGCATCGATTTCTTTCTGGGTCAGTTCGCCTGCCTTGGGCTGGTAAACAACAGTGTGGTTTGGGCCGCTTTCTCTGGCCTGATCACAGGCCCGTTCGGCTCGTAACAGCACTTCACCGGTATCCGGTACATTTTCGTCTATCAGGCTGATACCGATAGTGCAGCTGCTGTTGAGTGACTGTTCGTTAATATTGGCGATATAGTTATTCGCTGCATCACTGATCTTGCTGGCATAGGCCTCGATGGTATCGGCGGTCTGGCCAGTGGCAATAATAGAGAAGGTATTGCCTTCAAAGTGTGCCACGATATCACCGTTGTTAACCGCATCTTCAAACTGGCGGGAAATTTCATTGAGGAACTGGTCAGCGCCGACAACCCCGACACTCTGTTTGATGTCGTTGAAGTTGTCGAGCTGAATCAGCAAGACCGCTGAATCGCCCTTGCCGTCCAGCGCATTGCTGACTGCGTTGCTCATGCTGTCCATAAAGAACTGGCGATTATACAGGCCGGTTACAGAATCGGTCTGGCTGAGCAGGGCCAGCTGTTCTTCCAGTTCCTTGCTGCTGCTCTGGGTGCGAATAATGACCTGAATGCAGGGTTCACCTTCTATGCTGGCATTGGAAAACTCCATTTCACCCTTGAATTCAGTGCCGTCTGCATTTTTCAGGTTCAACTCGAGCTTGCATTCCTGCTGGTCGCCGAGGTCCTTGTTTTCCCGTAGAAAGGTCTTGAAGGAATTGCGGTCATCTGCGCCCACCATATCGAGGATCGGCATACCTTCCAGGTCACCGGACTCATCAAAGCCGAACAGTTCCAGGTAGGACTGGTTCGAATAAATGTGCATGCCTTCGTGTATATAGGCAATCGCATCCCGTGAGGAATCCAGCAGGCCCTGGCAGCGGCGTTCCGACTCGCGAATCGAGTTTTCCAGACGGTGTTGTCGCGAGATGCTTTTAAAGGCTTCCACTTCACGCTTGATCACCAGTTCCAGATGTGATGGATTGCTGTAGGCACTGACATCCCGCGCGCCCTGACGCATGGCTTCTACCACATCCATTTCATGCTTGGGGCGATTTACTGCAATGACGGGTACCGGTGCGCTGGCATTATCTGTTATGCATTGTATGGTATCAGCCAGCGATATCAGTTCCATGCCAACCGAGTAGAGCAGTATATTGGGTGTTTTCTTGCCCAGTGCTTCAATCAGGTCTTCATCGTCTTCCACACGAGTGGTGTGTGCAGCGAGGCCGGAACTACGCATCAGCTTGATGATGTTTTCTTCATTGTTGAACGAATCATCAATGATAAAAATAGTTATCTTCTTTTCTTTTTCCACCGTTTAAATCCCAAAAATCTTGTATAGAAGATAGTGTTCTAGAGTGACGACCAGATCGAGTCGAAGTCATCCGGGTCTGATTTTTTCGATTTTTCACCCTTGTCATCCGGTGAGTTATCTTCGTCAGGTTGTAAAAACTGAAACTGGGTAAACGAGCCCGTGTGTTCGCGAACAGTGCCCAGTTGTATTTCAATGTCGCGCTCATAGACATGTAGATTCAGCTTGTTGCCTCGCCTGAATGCATGCGCCGGTAGCAGTAGCGTTGACGGTTGCTGAATTGGTTTAATACCCGGCAGCATCAGGCAGTTAAAGGGTTCTTCCTGCTTGCGTTCCAGCCGTCTGACCTTGCAGGAAATAACCTTGGGTGACAATACCTGTACACCAATCTCCAGGCCTTTGCTGCGACTGTACTGCATCCAGCGAATCATGCCAACGCGCCATTGAAAGCGGCCATCGGCTTCTCTTTCCTGAATACCGATCAGTTCTCCTACCATTGCCCGGGAGGGGTGTTCCGAATCCCAGTTGAGGCAGTAACCCCCTGCACTGACATTGCTGATTTTCCAGTGCAGATCCGGTGCTTCCCGGTTTAGTTCACCCAGTGCATTGCTCTGATCATGTAGCTCTTTTGCATAGCTTTCAGTGAGCGCTCGGCCTTTGGCAATCATATCCCAGGCTCCAGAAGAACGCTTGTCGGCATCCTTTTCCAGATCAGGCTGACTAATATAATAGGCTGGATCCTGTTGTGAAAAAATATCCTTGCGTACCCGCTCGTGTTCGGGGATGGCCTCCAGTGAAAACATCTTGCCCGGCTTTTTGGCCTTCGGTTTGGGTGGGGTGAGTTCACTGTTTAGCGCTTCGTAAATCGGGTTCAGGCCAATCGCCACTCGAATTGGTTCACTGCGCGCAGCACGGGAAAAACGTCGCTTGGCGCACTGGCTCCAGGATGCAATCAGCGTGCGGATAGTTTCATGGGATACCTGGTCACCAATGGCGAGCGCAGAACTGAATGGGTCGTTATTGCTCTCCTGTCTATGCAGGTGTTCTACCAGGCGTGAGGTATCAATGGCACGTGTATGTTCCAGCGATTTAATATCTTCCTCGGACACACAGTTCGGTGGCAGGTCACTGTCCAGGCGGCTGATGAAATAACGATTAAATTTGCTCTTGCCTGGCTGGCCACTGAGGCTGGTGAGCCTGGCCCATTCATTAATCGATTTATACAGGCGTTCTGCATCACTCTGGCGCAGTGCATTGGGTTTGGCCAGGGCGAACAGTAAAATTTGTTTGTAGTAATCCTCAGGGCTGATGGCTTTCACCGTCAGTTCACTGTCTTTAACTGATTTTTGGTGCAGTTTCTTCTGCTCGGCATAATTGTAGATACGGTGAATATCCCACCAGGTGCCTTTGGGTAATTCGGTATAAATCTGGCTAAAGCGCAATAGCAACTCGGCGTAGTAATGCAGTGCACGTTCGCAGGCAATTAACAGGGTTTTACTGTCCACCTTGGCCAGGTTATTGGCGGCTTCAAAGATCAGGATCTTGTAGCCAGTGGCCATTTCGCTTAGTAGCGCCTGATTGAGATGGATAATCTTCTGGCTTTTGTCCGGCAGAGGCAGCGTGCGGTTAACAAAATGTTTATGTAACTGGGTGAAGACAAAGCGAGCGGGCTCACGCAGGTTCTCCATGTTTTCCAGCCGGTGTTTGGCTGGCATGGACTGGCGATTCAGGGTGAGCAGGCCGTTATAAAGAAGGCGGGTAAATTCGCCCATATTGGCGCGCTTTAGTTCGCTCAGCCACTTTTTTACCTTCCTTGGGTGGTTCGGAAAGTCGTCTTTACCCGGTTCTGTTTGTTCAGGAACGTTTAATTTCATATTTTTGTGTAGACGCGTGTCTTCATCCATTTAACCCAGATGGCCCTGTGCTACCTTACGCAGCCTTAGTCTATCCCATTTATCTATTCTATTTATAGAGTAAGCTCAATAATATTTGTAAAAACAGCCAGATACCCACAGTTTTTAAGCCAGTTTCGTCAAGTTTTGTGTTTTATAGCTCATTCGCCGGTGTTTTGCTCTGTTCACCCTCGATTTCCCGCACCAGGCGGGGCAGCAGAAAACCCGGCAGGCTTGTACGCAGCTGATCCATCAGCTGCCTGGCCTGTTGCAGGCTCACATCAAAATGTGCGGCTCCCTGCACTGGGTCGAGCAGGTGCAGGTAGTAGGGCAGCACGCCTGCGCTGAACAGGGCTTTTGACAGTGCCTGTTGTTGCTCGGGACGGTGATTGATGCCTTTCAGCAGTACCGCCTGATTCAGTAATAGAATGCCTGCTGCCTGTAACTTACGCAGTACACGGGTTTCATCGGCAGCAATTTCATTGGCATGGTTGGCGTGAATCACCAGTGCGGTATCGAAGCGGCTGCTGGCCAGTATTTCTATCAGGCGGTCGGTGATGCGATCCGGCAGCACCACCGGCAGTCGGCTGTGCAGGCGCAGCCGGCTGAGATGGGGAATTGTCTGCAGCTGATCGATCAGGGTCGACAGACGCTCATCGGACAGCACTAGCGGATCACCGCCACTGAGAATCACCTCCTCAATGCTCTTATCTGCGCGGATATAGTCCAGCGCAGATTGCCAGTGATCCCGTCCGGCCTGTTGCTGTGCATAGGGAAAATGTCGACGGAAGCAGTAACGGCAGTGTACTGCGCAGGCACCAGTCGTAATCAGCAGCACCCGGCCAGGGTACTTGTGCAGCAGGCCGGGGGCACGGCTGGCCTGCAGGTCACCCACCGGGTCCTGGTTGAAGCCCGCAGCCGGATGGCTTTCTGCGGCCTGCGCCATGATCTGTAATAGCAGCGGGTCACGGGCATCACCGGGACGGATCTTGCGTAAATAGGCATGGGGGAGTTTGATGCTGAATTGCCGGCTGGCGGCGGAGAAATCACCGAAGGTGTCGGCGGCCAGATCGAGCTGTTCAAGCAGTTGCCGTGGCTCGGTAATGGCCCGGGCCAATTGTTGTTGCCAGTCGGCTGATGGGCTGCTGTCGGTATCAAGCGGGCTGTTCGGGGTGGCTGATTCGGCAAAATCCATCGCCATAAGCGGTATAGTTTTTGGCATTGGCGGCTGTTCCGAGTATTATATGCGCTGCATTTTCGCCCATAAGGTTAGTTAGATGGCATCATACAGTACAAATGAATTTCGCGGTGGTCTTAAATTGTTGCTGGACGGCGATCCGGTTTCGATTATTGAAAACGAACTGGTCAAACCAGGCAAGGGCCAGG
>JBFFND010000050.1:0-9996 GCA_041563375.1 Gammaproteobacteria bacterium
GATTATTCTCGGCGTTGCCATGGGCCTTACCAATATCCTGATCGACACCCAGCTGCCCTCGCGCCTGCTGGCATTTACCGACAGCTTTATTCACAGCCCGCTGGAATTTTTACTCGCCCTCAATCTGTTTTTATTGATCATTGGCGCGATGATGGATATTTTTTCCGCGATCGTGGTGGTGGTGCCATTGATTATGCCACTGGCCCATCGTTACCAGATCGATCCGGTGCATCTGGGCATTATCTTTCTCGCCAACCTGGAGATCGGTTACATGACACCGCCGGTGGGTATCAACCTGTTTATTGCCTCGCAACGTTTTGGCAAAAGCATCCTTACCCTGTTCCGATCTGCGATGCCGTTTCTTGGTATCATGCTGATCTGGCTGCTGATGATATCCTATATTCCGGCACTGACACTGTGGTGGAAATAAGCTGGCCAACAAAAATACGTGCAGCGCAAAAAAACATCGTATCGACATGACTACACAATTGAATATTTATTTTTTTAGTAAAACACACTAACAGGTGAACAGAATATGAGCTGGTGGGGAAAACTAATCGGCGGCGGCTTCGGTTTTATGTTTGGTGGCCCACTGGGTGCACTGGCTGGAATGGCCATTGGTCATCAGTTCGACAAGGGGCTGAATCTTGCCGAACTGGAACCCGGCAATCCGCAACGGGTGCAGCTGGCCTTTTTTACCGCCACCTTTTCGGTGATGGGCTACCTGGCCAAGGCGGATGGCAAGGTTTCACGCTCGGAAATCCAGATGGCGGAAAGCATCATGGGGCAGATGAATTTAAATGCCGAGCAACGTAAGGCGGCAATTGCGCTGTTTAACCAGGGCAAGCAGGATGACTTCCAGCTGGACGAGGTGCTGTCGCAATTCAAGCGGGAGTGCCATCGCCGCACCAGCCTGCTGCAGATGTTTCTGGAAATCCTGATTGCCACGGCCTTTGCGGATAATGCGCTGGATACCGCTGAACACGCTGCACTGAAGCGCATTGCGAGTGATATCGGCTTTAGCCCGCAGCAACTGGAACAGCTGATCCGCATGGTGGGTGCGCAACAAAGCCACAGCCAGACGCAACGCCCGAGCATCGACAACGCCTATGCGGTGCTGGGCGTGAGCCGGGATATTTCCGATGCAGAATTAAAGAAAACCTATCGTCGCCTGATGAGCCAGCACCACCCGGATAAACTGGTCGCCAAAGGCATGCCCGAGGAAATGATTAAACTGGCGAATGAAAAAACCGGCGAAATAAAATCCGCCTATGAACAAATCAAACAAAGCCGCGGGTGACACAGCAGCGAGCCGGCCTTAACATGCCCATAACCGTGATATAAACACACAGCTCAAACGGTGAGATAAATGGAAATACAGGGGCCATTTAGCATGGCCATCAATGACAACCGCGAGACCGGCGTGCAGGAGCTGCATCTGAGCTTCAAACCCGGTTTCAAGCAACTGCCACTGGCAAAACGGTTGCAGACACTGCAACAGCATCTGCACGAGCTGCAGCAGAACATTGCCCGGGAAAACAACGAGGCCAGCCGGCAGGGCTTGCTGGCCCTTGTCCAGCTTGTCGAGCAGATTTACCCGCAGCTGGCAGCGGATAAAATTCCATTGAATGAGACCCTTGTCATTGAAATGACTCCCAGCCAGTCAGGACCGCTGGATGACCTACTGCGCAGCACCGCCCTCAAGTAGACTGATGAGCAGGTCCCTTGCCTGATTCACCTGTACCGCCAGATAATCCGAACCACCCCGATCCGGGTGCAGTTTCTGCATCAGCCGCTTGTGCGCCTTGCTGATCTCCGCCTTGTCCGCCTCAGCGGATACACCCAGGATTTCCCGCGCCTGCTGCTCGGTCATGCGACTGTCGCTGGGCGCATAGCCTGAACCTCCACTGCCATCTGCCCAGCCGGGATGCACTCGATTGAGATAGGCCTGCAGCAGATTGGCTGAATCGGCATCCTCGGATTGATATGCCCGTAATAGCTGCTGCAACTGCGCCAGGCTCAGATCCTGCAGTTTCTGCCCCGCCAGTTCACCCTGTAACACCTCGCCTTTGAGCTCACCGCTTAGCATATCGATCTGCAATTTGATAAACCGGCTCTGCATATGGCTCTGCCGGTTCTGCTGGAAGCGTTTCAGATAGGGCCAGACCGTGGGCCCAAAACTTAGCGCAAAGCGCGCCACCCGCGGAATCAACGGCAATAACGCACCCAGTGCTGCAACAACCCAGCTCAGTCGACCGCTTAACGCCAGCACCACCAGTAACAGGCCCAGTGCGCTGAAAACCGCCATTTTGCTGATCTGTTTCTGTTTCGCCTTGCTCAGGCGATTGAAGCGTTTCAGCAAAAAAACCAGCAGCGCCACGAGCGCAAGGATAACAATGAGTCTGGGTAACATAATGTTGAAAATACCTTATCTATTTTTTGCAAATGAATGGGGCTCGGGCAGTTCTGCCAAACCAGAAACACGAAATTAACCTGTATTTACTTAAGAAAATCCACTTTCTACCGATATAACTACAAAACCCTGAAATGTAAGCTGAAAACTCATGACCGCGCTGTTCAGGTCACTGAAGGTAGTCTGCATCACATTGTGCCAGCCTGTCTGCCAGTGGTACAGCATAACCGGCGAGGCTATGCACAGGGCTTACCATAAAACCAACAATAATCTGGAATCACTATGCGCAAGCTTTCACTCTATCGACAACTGTGGGTCGGCTTCAGTCTTGGGCTACTGTTCACCGCACTGATTGCCGCGATCTCACTAAGCAGCCTGAGCGACATCGCAGCACAGCTCAGCCAGCAGAACACGCTACTCGATAACATTGCGCAGTCCCGGCAACTGATACTGCTGAGCCTCGGCATCGCGCTGATTACCGGCCTTGGCGCCGCCTGGCTGTCCACCCGTCAGCTGAAATACATGGTGCAGGACATTTCCGGCAGCCTCAGCAAAATGACTGAGGGTGACTACCAGCTGCATCTGGATGAAAGCCGGGGCGGCGAATGCACACAGATCGCCCGCCAGCTAAACCAGTTTTCACAACAGCTTGAGCGGCTACTGGGCAAACTGGATTTATCCGTGAATAATTTACAGGGCGCCTCCGGCCAGGTATCCAGCGTGGTCGCCAGCACCTCCACCAATATTATGCAACAGCACAGTGAAACCGAAATGGTGGCTACTGCAGTAGAACAGATGACCGCCACCGCCCAGGAGGTTGCTTCCAGCGCCGCTACCGCTGCTGACTCCTCGAAACAGGCCAGCCAGCTTGCCTCCTCCGGCGCACTCAGCTCCACCGAAGCCCTTGGCGGCATCAGTAATCTGCTAAATGATCTCAACAGGGCATCCGGTGTAATCCAGACACTGCGCAATGAATCCGATGATATCAGCGTGGTGCTGGACGTAATCCACGACATCTCCGAGCAAACCAATCTACTGGCACTGAATGCGGCCATCGAGGCGGCGCGCGCCGGCGATCAGGGGCGCGGTTTTGCGGTAGTCGCGGATGAAGTACGTACACTGGCCAGCCGTACCCAGCAATCGACCGAACAGATTCGCGAAAAAATTGAACAGCTGCAACATGGCGCGGGCAATGCGGTAACGGTTATGGAGAACGCGATAAAGGAAGCCAGTATCAATAATGACCAGGTGGAACAGGTAGCGGAAGCGCTGGGAGAAATTGCCGGCGAGATCCAGAACATCAATAGCCAGCTGGATCAGATGGCAGCCGCCGCTGAACAGCAAAGCGCAACCGCGGAAGAAATCAGCCGTAATGTAGTCTCCATCAGCGGGCTTGCAGAACAGACTGCACAGGGTATTCAACAGGTCAGCTCTGCCGAAAGCGAGCTGACGCTGGCGACACAGGAGATAGAGCAACTGATCTTACAGTTCCGCTCCGCCAGCCAGTAAGACAGCACAGCATTAATCTATGCGCCCGCTTGCAGCCAGCACGAGACAGCGGCCACATTAAAACCCAGTCCGCCCTGAATTACTCGGAACGGGTTTTATAGTTCAACACAATAATCACTCGCTGCCCTGGATAAATCAGGTGCGGGTTATCGATATTACTTAAGCGTGCTATTTCCGGGTAGAGCCATGGTTTATTAATATAGCGTCCGGTAATTGACCACAGGGTGTCGCCCTTAACCACAATATGCTGTAGACGACGCGACTTCTGTACATCTGCTTTATCTACTACGCCCCTAGCAGCTGTTGATTTTTCTATTTCAGCTGCAGCAGCCTGTATACCTGTCTGCTGCTGTTTTTCATCCTCCGGCAACAATTCAGTTTCAGCTGATTCACCTGCAGACAATGCTGCAGCTTGCCGCTGTTCAGTTACAGTTTCAGCTTCGCGTTCCTGTGCATGGGTTTGTTGCAATTGCTTCGATCCAGTATCCGATTCATGCTGCACAGGCAGTGGGTCTGGCGCTGATGCTTCCACAGGTAAATGATCCTCAGATGTGTCATCCGCTTCATAATCATTCACCGTAATGGTCAGATCACCTCTCTCCGGTTCAATATAAACCACATCCGCCAGATCACCTGCTATCTGTACAGCTGATTCTGCATTGACGGCGTCCGGGGTGATTGTGGCCTTATCTGTTGATGTCTGTGACGATTCATTCTCACTGACATAGTTATCCACCATTTTTTCCCGCGGAGTAACTGCTATATCATCTTGTAGATCGACCCGGGTCTGCAGATCCGGCGCTTCACCCTGCACGACCAGACCTTGCAGCAGACGGCTGTTCTGCATAAATAAAAAAAGCACTACACACAATAACAGCAACGGTAAAAACCACCACAACCAGTTACTGCCTGTTTGCTCGACCGTCGATACGGGTCGCGAAGCTTGCCTTTGCATTCCCGCATCATCTACGCTGACTGTTTTATCTGCAGATGCCGCAACGTTTCGAGCAGGCCTCTCATGCACTGCAGGCTGCTCATGAAATTGCGCTGCGGCTTTCACAAACGGTGAGGGTCGATGTGACCGAGATGTTTTCTGTCTTGCTTCCTCAGCATCGCTTTCTGCTGACGGAAAAATTTTAGCCTGGCGATGATTTTCACCGGGCGGATGAAGTTTACTGCCAGCCTTTGCTTGCGCGTGATTAAAATCATCACCCTGAGTCGAGTAAAATAGCTTGCTCGATTGTTTTTCGATTTCGAACTTCTTCGAATCACTTGATGGCTGACTGAGCGCCTCACTATCAGTTTCAGGCGGCATTTCTGCGTGCCCGGTTGCGGCCGTTTTATTCAGCGTCGACGACAATGCCTCTGGCTGCCTCGACTCAGCTGGTTTTTTATTTTCTTCAGCTTCATCTGCTTCATGCCGCGCTGCCTGCTGCAGGTTACGAATATGCTCACGCAAATAACCGCTGGCCTTGAAACCATCCAGCCGATCAAATTCCGCATAAAGCCGAATACCACCCTCCTGCATCAATGCCCGACTGAACACACTACCCGGCACATGGGAAGGAGCCTGGCTCCAGCCGGTCTGCGGGAAGGCAATCACGTCTTCAATTTCATCTACCCAGAATCCGGCATGACCACCGGTGACTTCAACAATAATGATCTGACCCGGCTGCTTATGCAATGATGCATCCACACCGAAACGCACGCGCAAATCCACCACCCGCACCATGCCGTACATGGATCTGAACATGCCGGGTTCGGCATCGCTACTGGCGTTCGCACGGCTGATCGCTGGCGGCACAACCACCGATTCCACCTGCAGGGTTGGCGAACACATTAATACCGGGCCAACCCGGTACAGTAGCAACGCGTTAGCGTCTTCCAGTTTATTGAATGCCACGTCTCATCCGTTGTGTTTGTCTTTGCCTGCTTATCATCTTATTCAAGGTATCGTGTCTGCCAGTGCCGGTAGAGCTGCCAGACATATTCGGTATATTCTTCCTTGCTGTTAAAACCGGCCGGATCAATTGCATCAAACACATAGTAATTAACCGTGTTGTTTTGCGTGTTTAAAAAATGAAATATCTTGTCAAGCAACGTATGCGGGCTGCGCCAGGCAAAATCATCCTGCGCTTCATAATGCAGAAACACCGGCAATATCGGCACCCCTGTCTGCATTGAAACATCAAATGCGCCATAGCGAAAAGACTCGAATATGCGCTTGCCTTTACAGCCACCCTCGGGGTATAGCGCAATATTCTTACCCTCCAGCACCGCCTGTTTCAGCTCTGCCGCCGCCTGCTGCCTGGATTCGCGCGACTCCCGCTGCACATACAGATTACCAGCTGCAGTTGAAATACGCCCGGCAATCCACCAGTCTTTAACTTCCACTTTGGCCAGTGAATACACTTCAAACAGCGCCGGTATACCAATATCCTCGAATGCCGAAGGATGGTTGGCAATCAGGATGTACTGCGCGGGTATGTCATGCTGATTTTTCTGATGCAGCTTTAAATCCACATCCAGTGCACGCACAAAGCCCTGGCACCATACACGATACAAACCAAAGTACCAGTGCCCACGCAACTTTGCAGGCAGCCACGACAGGCCATACATCAACAGTGTAAGGATCAGAAAATCCACCCACAGAGCGAGCAGCCTGATCATTCTGGCAGTATAATAAATCACATGGATCTCCCGACATAGCAGATGGCCACTTCAACAGCTGGCAGACCGCCGCAACCAGGCAAAAAGCAAATTCGTATGCGCCTGTTTCAGCACTGGGCATAGATGCATAAATCAGCGCCCCATCAAAGTATAGACCAAGGTCGAGGCTGAATATTTTTCCGCTTTTATTTGACCTGAACCACTCCAGTTGTTAATTTTCACACCACCTCCTGACAGACACAGACACTATGCAGCCGCTCTATCGCAGTTTCACCCTTATTCTTCTACTCGCCATCACTGGCTGTGCCACACTGGACCACCCGCCGGCGGAAAATGACCCACTGGAACGCTTTAACCGCAGTATGTATATGTTCAATGACAGAGTGGATCACTACGTGGTGAAACCGGTAGCCATCGGCTACGATACAGTCACCCCGGCACCCGTACAAAAAGGTGTCAGCAATTTTTTCAGCAACCTGGATGATGTGGTGGTTATGGTGAATGACCTGCTGCAGCTCAAGCTATTGCAGTTCAGCTCGGACCTGGGTCGTTTTGTGGTGAACAGCACCCTCGGCCTTGCCGGCTTCATCGACTGGGCCAGCGACATGGGCCTGCCCAAACACAATGAAGATTTCGGCCAGACCCTCGGCTACTGGGGCACCCCCAGTGGCCCCTATCTGGTGCTGCCGTTTCTTGGCCCCAGCACTATCCGCGATACAACCGGGATGATTGTCGATGGCGAGGAACTGGATCCCATCTGGAATAAAATTGAAGACGGCGCACCGTTCGAACATCGCGATCCAGATCTGGCACTGGGCCTGACCGCACTGAAAGTGATTAATATTCGCGCTTCGTTGTTAAAAACCGAAAGCATTCTCGAGGAAGCAGCGCTGGATAAATACAATTTTATTCGTGAGGCCTATCTGCAACGTCGGCAGAACCTGGTGTATGACGGCAACCCACCACAGCCAGCGCCGGAATTTAATGAAAAAGAGCTGTTCGACTTCTAATCTTTCGTCGAGCAAGTCGGCTAGGGCATATTATCCCTGATAAATTTCTGGTAGTTCTCGGCACTGATAATTTGCGTGCCATCACAGTTAAATTGCAGCCGCACCAGATTCTGCACTATACAAATAGTGATATTGCGCAGATACACATCGGGCAGATCACGCATCAGCTTGATTGATGACATAATGCCGTGAATTTCATCCCGCGTCATCGGATCCCAGTTTTGATGACGTTTAACGAAGATATTTTTCCAGTAACCAGGAATTTTATCGAACAGCGAACTGGCCTGTATCGTCTGATAAATATCCCGCATTGCCTGGATTTTATCGTCATAACTGATCGCCGGAAACTGCCGGTCGATATACGCCCGGTCAGCGAGCTTGTCGGAGGAATGGATTTCCTGACGCAGCGGATCAAAAATCGAATGGGTACGCACCTCACCACTGTTAAAACCTATATACAGGCGATAGGTACTGCGATTCAGCAACAGCTCTTCAAGATTGACAATCAGCGGTTCGATGACCTTATCAACTGGACTTTCGTATCGTTTACGCTCCAGCGAGGTTTCGCGCAATGAGGGATCACCCTTAATACCGATTTGCAGGCTACCGGCATTCAGCCCGGTTGCGCTGACAATGCTTTCCCGCAACACCAGCTCTTCCATCTCGTTTTCGGAAACCGTATTTTCTTCAGTGTGATCCAGTATGGGCAAACCTGTAAACTCTTATCAGTGTCATAAAGCTGAAATATACCATAGCCGCTGTGAAGATATTATGAACTATTGCAACAAAAGCGATTCTCTATAACACCACCGTGTATGATTTTTAAGTGCACATCCATTACTATAAACACTATGCAGAATCCACATCATCAGCAACAGCAGCGACTCGGCACCGGCATGATTGTGCTGATGTGGCTGGGCATCTTTATCTTTCTCGGTGTGTTTTTTTCCGCGCAACTCGAAAAGCAGAACAACCCTAACCAGTCAATACACACCAGCCTGCTTGAAGATGGTGTCAAACAGCTGGTACTACAGCGCAATCGCCAGGGTCATTATGTGGCCAGCGGCCATATTAATAACCAGCCAGTGGTATTTATGCTGGATACCGGCGCCACCGACGTCTCGATTCCCGCCCGCATTGCCGACTCGCTGAACCTGCCCGATGGTCCTGCTGCCACCTACCAGACAGCCAATGGCCCGGTAAAGGTTCGGCTCACCCGCCTTCAGCAGATTTCACTGGGCGAGATCACCCTGCAGGATGTGCGCGCCACCATCAATCCCGGTTACCGGGGTGATGAAGTGCTGCTGGGCATGAGCTTTCTAAAGCACCTAGAATTTACCCAGCGTGGCGACACCCTGACCTTACGTCAGTATCCCGAGCAGTAATTCAGCCATAAACAAGGATAAAACGATGAACTTTTGCAGCAGTTGCGGCAAAGCCGTTGAACACCGAATTCCACCCGGCGATAACCGGCCGCGCTATGTCTGTCCCGCCTGCGACACAGTGCACTACCAGAACCCACGCATTATCGCCGGCTGTATTGCCGAACATGACGATAAAATTTTACTGTGTAAACGGGCGATTGAACCTCGCTACGGTTTATGGACCTTACCTGCCGGTTTTATGGAGAACGCGGAAACTACCCTGCAGGCGGCAGCACGGGAGTCATTTGAAGAAGCCAATGCCCGCCTTGATAATATGCGCCTCTACTGCACCTACAGTATTACCCATATTTCACAGGTGTATATGATGTACCGTGGCACCCTGGTGGACGGCTACGCCGCAGCAGGGGATGAAAGCCTGGAAACCCGGCTGTTTAGCGAAGATGAAATCCCCTGGAAAAAACTGGCTTTTCCGGTGATTCGTGAAACCCTCAAGCTGTATTACGCTGATCGCCGCCGCGGCGAGTTCCCGGTACGCGATGGTGAAATTTACCGCGATGCGGCACAGCAAATTATCGTCGACAACTACCCGTTGTAAATATGAGCTCCGCTCCACGCTATTACAGTGTGCGCCAGCTATCCCCTTTCGTTGGCAATATCCAGATTATCGAAGCGGATTACTGCCGCGCACTCAGCTCCGATGGCCGGCAATGGCAGATTCAGGCCAGCTGCGAAACCCATCAACAGATCTGGCAAATTGCCGAGCAGGCCTATGTACCCAGGCGTTATGTGCTCTACGGCAGCTGGAGCAAGTCACTGGGTTTTTCCAGCCTGCCACTGGATCCGATGCTGGATGTACCCGATCTGCAGACCATACAACAGGGCCTGATCAGCGCGCTGGAAAACCAGCCTGCACTGCCATTCCCGCCGCAGGATGATTATGAGTGCTGGCTAATCGATCAGGCATCTGCCCAGCCCCTGGCGTTGCTGGCCAGCGTTACCGATACACAGA
>JBFFND010000051.1:0-9705 GCA_041563375.1 Gammaproteobacteria bacterium
GCTTTTTCAGCCAGCTCCTGTTCATGCTTGCCACGTTCAGCAGCAGCGAGTCCATCGGCAATCGTCTTTTTACGCTCGTCCAGCGCTGTGATCAGCGGTGGCCACACGTATTTCATTACGAACCATACAAACACGAAAAACGCGATTGATTGTCCGATAAGAGTTGCATTGATGTTCATGCTTTTTCCTCGTGGTTATAAAGTGTAATCAAAAAGGTTTAGTTTTGATTACCCACCAACAACCGCGAACAGAACATACAGAGCGATACCAACAGCGATCATAGGAACCGCGTCAACAAGACCCATTACGATGAAGAACTGTGTGCGCAGCATTGGAATCAGCTCTGGCTGACGTGCAGCACCTTCAAGGAAACGGCCACCAAGGATACCGATACCTACAGCAGCGCCCAGTGCGCCCAGACCCATCATTAAAGCGCCAGCGATATACAAAAATGCAGTTGCTTCAGTCATTGTTTAATCTCCTGTGAGAGTAGTTTTAAATTTAAAAAGGTTAATAGTTACAGTAATCGTTATTTCAAACAGCGATTAGTGATCCTGATGCGCCATATCCAGGTATACGATGGTCAGGGTCATAAAGATGAAGGCCTGCAACGTAATAATAAGGATGTGGAATATAGCCCAGCCTAACTGCAGCACACCACCAAATAGACCAACGGCCATACCGGCTGAGTACATAATTGCAATCAGAATGAAAATGGTTTCACCTGCGTACATGTTACCGAACAGTCGCAGTGCCAGTGATACCGGCTTGGAAATCAGCGATACCAGTTCCAGCACCAGGTTAACCGGTGCACCGAGCTTGCCGAATGGCTGGAATGCCAGCTCACCGAAAAAGCCACTGAAGCCCTTGATCTTGATGCTGTAGTAAAGCATCAGCCAGAATACACCCAGTGCCATACCAAAGGTCACATTGGGGTCTGTGCTCGGAACCACCTTGAAATAAATGTGATGCGGATCTGCACCGAAGGCTGCGCCAATTTGCTGTGCCAGCATGGGCAACCAGTCAACTGGAATCAGGTCCATAAAGTTCATCAGGAACACCCAGGCAAAAACGGTGAGTGCCAGGGGTGCGACAATGTCGTTTTTGCCGCTGAATGAGCCACGCACGCTGTCGTTGATGAAATCGATAATCATCTCGGCGAAATTCTGGAAGCCACTGGGTACACCGGTGGTGGGTGATTTTGCTACGCGACGGAACATAAAGAAGAACAGCAGCGCCAGACCGATTGACCAGCCTAATGAATCAACATGGAATGCCCAGAAACCCATTTCTTTGGCCTGCTCTGGTGTCTGTGCAAACATCCAGCCGTGCTCAGGGTGGTTACCGTAGGTCATGTTCTGGAGGTGATGTTTTATGTAATCACCTGAAGTCATCGCTTCACCAGCCATTATTTATCTCTCCAATTTTTGTCATCGTCATTCACAAAGAATGACGCCAACCAGGGAATCATTGTGATTAACAGGTAAGCACCCATAAGTGCTATCACGTTTAGTGGCCTGATCACGCTTATCGCGAAAACAAACAACATTACGGTCAAAATTATTTTGCCGACCTCTGCCCTGTAGTAGGTGGAGAGGATTTGTGCAGATTCGGTTTCCTGCTGCTTTGCAAAAACCTTCCATGCAAAGTATCCATTGGCCAGACTGGCAATCATGCCGCCAGCCAGCAGGGACACCGCCAATGACTGACTGATGAGCAGCGCACACAGGCTAATGCAGAAACTGAACGCAAACTGAAGCTGAACCAGTTTCCTGATGTGTGAGCTGCTGGCCTTGTGCATTGTCCTAATGTGACGCATTTAACGTCGTTGAAAATGCGCGCAAATTATATGGGCCCGGGGAAGTGTGGTCAACCTTAATATCCGAATAAGGCATTTTTATTTTAGAAAATCCATATGTAGTGATGAGCGAGCTGTGATAAGGCTTTGCGACCATTCGTTGGGGTGAATTTCGTCGCTCAGCACAGGGCTTTTGCCACTGGCTGGCGCGGTATATGGCTGCAGGTCATTGAAAAGCCAGAAGAAAAATGGCCACAGCAAAACACGCCCTGGACACAGCCCTAAACGGCTGTTCACAGCAAATATCTGCAGGCACTGGGCCTGTATAACGCGGCTGTCTGCTGGCAGACAGCCGCTCGAAAGCCACTGGTATCGCTTAGTGAATCTTGTTCAGAATGCCGTCCAGCTCATCCAGGCTGGAGTAGTTAATCACCAGTTTGCCCTTGCCATTGCTCTTGTGCTGCAGGTCCACCGGCGCACCCAGGCGTTCACTCACCTGCTCCTGCAGGCGCTTGATATCCGGGTCGACCTTTGTTGATGTTGTGCCACCGGGCGGTTTCGGTTCCAGCTGGCGCTTTACCCGTTTCTCGGTTTCCCGCACAGACCAGCCCTGTTCCGCGGCCTTGCCCGCCAGCAGGCTCTGTTCGTAGCCCTGCAATGCCAGCAGTGCACGGGCATGGCCCATATCCAGTTTGCGCTCATCTACCATCTGTTTGACATCGTCGTTCAGATCACGCAGACGTAACAGATTAGTGACCGTGGCACGGGAGCGACTGACCGCTTCTGCTACCTGCTGATGGGTCATATCGAATTCATCAATCAAACGCTGCAACGCGCGGGACTCTTCCAGTGGGTTGAGGTTCTCACGCTGGATATTTTCAATCAGCGATACTGCAGCGGCGGCCTGGTCGGTCAGGTCCTTGATGACCGCAGGAATTTCCTGCAGCCCGGCCAGCTGTGCTGCACGCCAGCGACGTTCACCGGCAATCAGCTCGAATCGGCCGGCGGTAATCGGGCGCACCACAATCGGTTGCACCACGCCCTGCTCCTTGATCGAATCTGCCAGTTCCTGCAGCGCTTCCGGCTCAAAGTGAACACGGGGCTGGTAGGTGCCGCGCTGAATCAGCTCAATTGACAGATGCCGCAGGCCATTATTCGACGCTGTATCATCTGCCGCTGGCGTGGTGGGTGCCGGGCTGGGATCGGTTAGCTGATTAACCTCGCTGGCGTTGCCCAGTAATGCGTTTAACCCGCGCCCTAATCCTCGTTTTTTTGCTGCCATTAATTACTCTATATATGTATGTATTCGATTATGTAGATGAATGATCCGCGATGGGTTTTCGTCTGCCGCCTGGTTTTCAGGCCACTTCACCTGCGGGATGTGCCGCCTTAACCTGCTTGCGGATCACCTCGCCCGCCAGCGCAAAATAGGCCAGCGCGCCGCGTGAGGTTTTGTCATAGCTGAGCACCGGCACGCCATGGGACGGCGCTTCCGCCAGGCGCACATTACGCGGCACCACGGTGCGGTAGACCTTATCGCCAAAGTGCTCGATCAGCTGTTCTGAAACATCGGTGGCCAGCTTGTTACGCGGGTCATACATGGTGCGCAACAGACCTTCGATTTCCAGCCCCGGATTAACGCTGCTCTTCACCTGCTCGATGGTTTCCACCAGCGAGGACAGGCCTTCCAGCGCATAGTACTCGCACTGCATCGGAATCAGTACGCCATTGGCGGATACCAGCGCATTTACGGTCAGCATATTCAATGAGGGCGGGCAGTCGACAATAATAAAATCATAATCTGCAGCCACCTGTTGCAGCGCATCCCGCAGGCGGGATTCACGCGCCGGCGCGTTCATCAGTTCAACTTCAGCTGCGGTCAGGTCACTATTGCCAGGCAATACGTGGTAACCGATCTCTTCCGGCTTCTGGATACAGTTCTGAATTGGCTCATCGCCCAGCAACACATCCAGCACACTGTTCTGCAAGGCATGCTTGTCCACACTGCTGCCCATGGTGGCATTGCCCTGGGGATCCAGGTCAACCAGCAACACCCGTTTACGGGTGAGTGCCAGCGAGGCTGCCAGGTTGACCGAGGTGGTGGTTTTGCCAACACCGCCTTTCTGATTGGTTACTGCGATAATTCTTGCCATGAAGACTTCTTTTATTCGGTTTGCTTTATTTCAATGAGGCGTCTTTCTTCGTTCAACCAGGGCACATGCAGCGTATGCTGCGCCAGCTGAGTATAGCCCGCTGCCAGCGCGGGCATCTCTTCCCTGCCCTTCATTGCCAGCACCCGTGAACCCGATGTTACCAGATGTTGGGTCAGATCTAATACAGTATTTAACTCGGCAAAGGCGCGGCAGGTTATCAGCGGAAAGCGGATCTCCGGCTGGTACAGCTCGATACGGCTATGAATAATCTCAACGTTTTCAATGCCTAACTCGATTTTCACCTGGGTCAGAAAACGGGTTTTCTTGCCATTGCTGTCGAGCAGCACAAACCGGGTATCCGGCAGGCACAGTGCCAGTGGAATACCCGGCAGGCCGGCGCCTGTGCCCACATCCAGCACCGGCGAGCGGTCAATATAGGGCAGAATGCTCAGGCTATCCAGCAGATGACGGATCACCATCGCATCCAGCTCACGAATCGCAGTCAGGTTATAGGCCCGGTTCCATTTCAGCATCAGCTGCAGGTAATCCAGAAGCTGCTGCTGTGTCTGTTGCGGTATTGTCAGGCCCAGTTTTTCAAGGCCCTGTTGTAATCGTTGTTCTGCCTGCATTAATTTTTTATGGCTTGCTGGCTCATCGTTTCCAGTGCCTTACTCATCTTTTCGATAATCTGCTGATTTTTCAGCTGGTGCCGTTGCTGCAGCGTCTCAGCACGGGTATAGGCCAGCCATGTCTGGCCACTGTCGTCTTTCCAGGCCAGCATTTTCATCGGTAAATCCAGCCCCATTAATATCTGTTCGTTCATCAGTGGCGTGCCCATCCTGGGATTGCCAAAAATCAGCAACTGGGTATCGTTCATCTCTAAACCCGCTTTTTCCGCGCCGGCGGCATGATCAACCCGGGCGAATATGGTTATACCCTTCTGCTTGAATATCGCCTCCAGTCTATCCAGTGTTTGCGTAACGGAGTAAGCGCTTTTTATCTGCACATATGCGTCTGATGCCTGCACGTTTGCCGAAAATATCAACATCAGTACAGCACAGGCCATTGTCTGAAACGGCTTCATAGATCTCTCCTTAACAGGTGTGTGCTGAGTCCCTGTAAATAGACGCTTATCTTTATAATAATTATGATGTTTTCTTGATGTGCACCATCAGCAACGAAATCGCCGCCGGGGTTACACCGGAGATGCGCCCCGCCTGACCCAAAGTGGCCGGACGGTTATCCATCAGCTTCTGCCGCACTTCATTGGACAGTCCCTTAACCTGGTCATAGGCCATTTCCTCGGGGATCTTTTTATCTTCGTAGCGCCGTGCTTTGTCGATTTCATCCAGCTGACGGCCCAGGTAACCGGCATACTTGGCCTGGATCTCCACCTGTTCCGCCACTTTTGCATCGGCCACCGGCGGACCCAGCTCTGCCACTGATGTGAGTTTTGCATAGTCCATTTCAGGGCGCTTGAGCAGGTCCAGTGCGCGGGCTTCCTTGCTCAACGGCTTATCCAGCACCGCGGTGAGCGCCTGGCCGGCATTGGAGGCAGGCTGCACCCACATATCCTGCAGTCGCTGCTGTTCACGCTCGATCGCCTCGCGTTTTTCACAGAAGCCGCGCCATTGCTGTTCGCTCAACAGCCCCATCTGATTGGCCACTTCCGACAGCCGCAGATCGGCATTGTCTTCCCGTAGAATCAACCGGTACTCGGCGCGGGAAGTAAACATGCGATAGGGCTCCTGGGTGCCGTTGGTAATCAGGTCATCTGCCAGTACACCGATATAGGCCTGATCCCGGCGTGGCGACCAGGCCTCTTTGCCCTGCACCTGTAATGCGGCATTGGTGGCCGCCAGCAGACCCTGCGCCGCGGCCTCCTCATAACCGGTGGTACCA
Organism: Gammaproteobacteria bacterium; assembly: GCA_041563375.1. GTDB lineage: Bacteria > Pseudomonadota > Gammaproteobacteria > SZUA-229 > SZUA-229 > SZUA-229. The sequence goes on from JBFFND010000051.1 coordinate 5,854, forward strand.
TTGATCTGTCCGGCAAAAAACAGCCCGCCGATAAAACGGGTTTCCAGGCTGGGCTTCAGGTCACGGGGATCAAAATAATCGTACTCGATGGCATAGCCGGGGCGGGTGATAAAGGCATTCTCAAAACCCTTGATCGAGCGCACCAGCGCCAGCTGCACATCAAACGGCAGGCTGGTGGAAATGCCATTGGGATAGACTTCAAAACTGTTAAGCCCTTCCGGCTCGATAAAAATCTGGTGTGAATCCTTGTCGGCAAAGCGCACCACCTTGTCCTCAATCGACGGGCAATAACGCGGGCCTATGCCTTCAATCACCCCGGAATACATGGGGGAACGATCCAGCCCGCCATGAATAATTTCATGGGTGCGCGCGTTGGTGTAGGTAATATGGCAATCAACCTGTTGCGGGTGATCCTCCACCGAACCGGTGAGTGAGAACACCGGTGTCGGCGTATCGCCGGGTTGCGCCTGCAACTCGGAATAATCAATCGAGCGGGTATCAATGCGCGGCGGCGTGCCGGTTTTCAGCCGGTCCACCCGGAATGGCATTTCCCGCAGGCGTTTTGACAACGCAATCGAGGGCGGATCACCGGCACGGCCACCGGAGTGGTTACTCTGGCCAATATGGATCAGGCCGCCGAGGAATGTGCCCACGGTGAGTACCGCTGCCTTGCAGCGAAATTTCACGCCCATCTGCGTAACCACGCCCACCACCTGATCCTGCTCGATAATCAGGTCATCCACCGCCTGCTGAAAGATGGATAAATTGGGCTGGCTTTCCAGCGCATTGCGCACCGCCTGGCGATACAGCTGACGGTCTGCCTGGGCGCGGGTGGCGCGCACGGCGGGGCCCTTGCTGCTGTTAAGAATGCGGAACTGAATACCACCCTTGTCCGCGGCTTTCGCCATGACACCACCCATGGCGTCAATTTCCTTCACCAGGTGGCCCTTGCCGATGCCCCCAATCGCCGGATTACAGCTCATCTGCCCGAGGGTTTCTATATTATGTGTCAGCAACAGGGTTTTGACGCCCATGCGCGCCGACGCCAGTGCGGCTTCGGTGCCTGCATGGCCACCGCCAATCACGATCACATCATAGGTTTCGTCGTAGAACATCTGTTTTTACCGGTTTGCTCGGGCTATACGGAGCTGGTTAATAATTGGTCAATTTTAACAAAACTGCAGGCGCCTGGCATTGTTAAATGCAGCTGAATTGTAATTAATCGATACTCAGCAGCCCCAGCACACTGATCAGCATCAACACACCACCGGTCAGCCGCTTGAACAGCTGATCATTTTGCAGAATAGCCTGGTGTGCTTTCAGCCCAAGGTAATGGCCAATGGCCGCGACCGGAATCAGTATCAGCGCATCCAGCCAGTTGAGCGCAACACCCAGTGCGACAAAGGCACTCATTTTAATGCTCACCAGGATAAACCACAGCACAAACAGCGTGTTTCTCAGCAAATCGGCGCGCACATTGCGCATATACACCGCCACCATCAGCGGGGCGCCGGTGAGCGAAGTACCAGCAACATAACCGCCAATACTCAGCAGAAAGCGGTCTACCCAGATATTCTGGCTGCGCAGACTCAGGCCCAGCAACCACAGCACCGCGTAAAACAGCGTGATGCTGTAGATAAAAATCAGCAGCCAGTCAGTGGGCAGCTGAATCAAACCGAACACGCCCACCAGGGTAAACGGAATGATCACTACCAGTGATTTTTTCAGATAGGCGAGATCAATCTGCTGGATGCGGGTGCGCAGGGTGAGCGCCGAAAAAAACAGCAGGTGAATACCGACCATCGGTAGCCAGTAAATCGGCTGGTCATAGACAAACAGCATTAATGGCAAGCCCAGTGCCGCTCCACCGAATCCCAGCCCGCTGCGCACAAAGCCGGTCCAGATAAATACCAGCGCCGTCGCCAGCAGTTGCATGGCGGAAAAACTCGACAGGGTTTCCACTGGAGTTATTCCTGCTTCGCGGTGTTTTTATCCGCCGTCTGTGGCGGGCGTGATCGCCTGGTCAGAATATAAATCGCCACCAGAAACATGCTGATCCCAATCAGCCACTTGAGCCGACTGTCCAGGGGTGAAAACAGCGTAAGGGAGACTACACTGATGCTCATAAAACTGACCGAAAGTAGTTTCGCGATCGGCGGAATTACCCGGTACTGATGCCATTGCTGCAAGGGCGGACCCAGCACCGGATGATGATAGAGCCAGTTGTGAAAACGCTCCGAACTACGGGCAAAGGCCCATAAAGCCAGTAACATAAACGGCGTGGTTGGCATGACCGGCAGAAACACGCCGATAAATCCCAGCAGAAAAAATAGCCAGCCTGATACAAAATACAGATGACGCATAAAATCCAGATCCCTTACAAGCAGGCTATCTTACCATGTTCATCTCGACGGACGGAGCAGAGGCTGTGTTACTTATTCCCTGTTTTTTGTGGGCTTGAGTTTTAAGCACAGACGCTTTATCTATTCACTATGAATATTGAAGCACTGCAAAACATGCTGAATCAGGGTCAGGACAATCTGCTACTACGCTATGGTCTTGCCCAGGCACTGCTAAAAGATGGCCAGGCCGAGCAGGCGATTGAGCACCTGTTAAAAGCACTGGAATTCGACCCACAGCATTCCGCGGCCTATAAGTTACTTGGCAAGGCCTACAGCGAAAACCAGCAGACCGAGCAGGCCATCAGTACCTACGAAAAGGGCATTGCGGTTGCCGAGCAAAAAGGGGATATACAGGCATCCAAAGAAATGAAGGTGTTTTTAAAGCGATTGTTAAAATCATAATAAATCAACACGGGACCGTACCACCCGGTGTTCCAGCTAACAGCTAGCAGCACATTCTCAAGCAGCTATTGCCTCAGCTTATTCCACTGGCGGTATTGATTCTGCCCATTCCTGTTGTTGCTGCAATCGCAGTTCTTCCTTGTACAGCTGACGCATCGCCTTTTCATAGCGGCGGCGCCTGTCTTCCGCCTCGGCCTGCTTATCAATTTCAGCCTTAGCGGGCTTATCTACCACTTTCGCTGGCCTGGGCTGCGGTACCGGTTTTGCCTTTGCCGCTTTTTCTTGCTTGCTGGCCTGGATACGCTGCTGGTTTAACTGTATCTGGCGTTTCAGCTCGTCAATTTGCGAATCCACTTCGGTATGCCCCAGTGAGCTGGCCTGTTGCAGCAGGTTGAGTGCCAGCTTGAGATCCTGGTCCACCACAATGCCATGGCGATTCATCTGACCCAGCAATATCAGCGAGTCCGGTTCATAGGCCTCGGCCTGGGTCAGCACCCGCTCAAACCATACTCTGTGCAGACTCTCATCATACCCGTTCTGTTTTACCTCCAGATAGGTCAGGCGATCTATTGCCGGCTGGTAACCCTGGCTGGCGGATTCTTTATACCACCGCCTGGCCTGTTCCGGGTCAGGCGCCACCGATACCCCAAACTCGTACAGGGTACCCAGCTTATATTGCGCCAGTTTGTTGCCATTATTGGCGAGTTTTTCCTGAAACTGGAATATACGCTCGCCGAATGACCCCAGATCTGCCGCATGGAGCGGGTTCATACAGAACAGGCAACAGCTCAGCAAAACCGTTTTTGAAAATTCTTTAAATACAATCATCCTGACTGCCTTCCCCCTGCGCAATCTTTGCTACCGGCGTCCTGCCTCTCGCAAAATACCACACGTCCTGTGTATAAAAAAAAGAGGCCTATAGCCTCTTTTTTCGTTTAATTAAGTACTGAGTATAGCTAAATCGACAGGCATTTCAGCGAGCTCGCCTGGCCTCTGTTTTATAACGACTATTGCAGCTCTGCCAACGTTGACCTGCTGATATCCTTGA
>JBFFND010000052.1:0-9659 GCA_041563375.1 Gammaproteobacteria bacterium
CAAACTCAACCTGCTGACCTTCAGCCAGGGTTTTGTAGCCAGAGCCCTGGATTGCACGGAAGTGTACAAACACATCGTCGCCATCTTCACGCTCAATAAAGCCAAAGCCTTTCTTCTCATCAAACCATTTTACACGGCCAGTTGTTGTTGCCATGAGTAATCTCCTAAAGACAATTAATAAACGATGGCATACAGCCATACAGTTGGATGCTGAAAGATGCAGGATTTACTTACGAGTGAACTAGATGTGTGCAAAGGCGTTTCATCAAATTTAGACATAAATAGCCGCTGTAATCTTTACCAGCTATTCAGAGTCTATCCTATCTTTTGCCAAAGTAAAGAATATTTAAGCGCAAAAAACACAAAAAAAATGCGCCCCAAAAGAGCGCATTTTTCATTATTTTTTAACAATTAGATCATAAACTTACAGGGTTAAATAAAGACTGATTAAGTAGAAACCGGTGTAAGTTCATACTCTAATTATCAGGCATCCGTCACATTTCCTTTCGGTTTTGGCTTCGGCTTACCCTTGTCCTTGTTACGCTTGTCTTTTTTCTTTTTCTTCTTTTTAGCGGCAGCTGCTTTTTCGGTTACTGCTTTTCCTGCCGGCTTACGTCCACCCGGCGCGCCTCTGCCAGCACCCTTCGGCGAGCTTCTGGGTGCACGGCTTTCACCGGCTACGGGCGTCATATTCAATTGCTGACCGGACACCCAGGTCTTTTTCAAATGGGCGATAACATCCTTGGGCAAATCATTTGGCAGGTCCACCACACTGTGGTCATCATGAATCTGTATACGACCGATATGCGCACTGTCCATGCCCGCTTCATTGGCGATGGCACCGACAATATTGCCCGGTTTTACATCGTGCTTATAACCCACCTCGATCCGGTAACTGGCCATACCCGAGGATGGTTTTCTGTCTGCCGACCTGCTTTCACGGCGCGGCGCACGTTCACGCTCATGAGTCGAATCTTTTTTGTGCCGTGGTGCGCGTTCAGTGCGGGCTGAGCTTTCCTGCGCAAAAGACTCCTTACGCTGTGGTTTATGCTGTAACAGAAAAGGCTCTTCCCCCTGCAATAAATAAGACAGCGCCGCTGCAATTTCCAGTGCTGGTACATTATGCTCCTGCTGGAACTGCTCGATCATCTGGTAATAAAAGCCCAGTTCTTCAGTAGCCAGGGTGTCGCTGATACGCTGTTTAAACCGGGCAATGCGCTGGTCATTGATCAGCTCGGTAGATGGCAACTCCATCAGCTCGATTTTCTGGCGGGTGGCTTTTTCAATCGCATTCAACAGGCGTTTTTCACGGGGCGCGACAAACAGAATAGCATCCCCCTGACGTCCTGCACGGCCGGTGCGGCCAATGCGGTGTACATAGGACTCTGTGTCCTGGGGAATATCATAATTCACTACATGGCTGATTCTGGGCACATCCAGTCCACGTGCCGCAACGTCGGTGGCAATCAGTATATCCAGGGTGCCTTTTTTCAGCTGATCCACGGTTTTTTCCCGCTGGCTCTGCTGGATATCGCCGTTGATGGCCGCGGCAGCATAACCACGGGCCTGCAGTTTTTCCGCCAGATCCACCGTGGAGGTTTTGGTACGCACAAAAATAATCATGCCATCAAAGGTCTCTGCTTCCAGAATCCGCGTCAGTGCATCCAGCTTGTGGGTGCCGCTCACCAGCCAGTAGCGCTGGCGAATGCTTTCCGCGGTAGTGGTTTTAAGTTCAATGGTGACCTGCTGTGGATCATTCAGATAAGTAGTGGCAATGCGACGAATCTGGCTCGGCATGGTAGCGGAAAACAGCGCGATCTGGCGCGTCGGCGGGGTCTGCTCCAGCACCCACTCCACATCGTCGATAAAGCCCATGCGCAGCATTTCATCCGCTTCATCCAGCACCAGTGAGGTCAGCTTGTCCAGTTTGAGCGTACCTTTACGCATATGGTCCATCACCCGGCCCGGAGTGCCCACCACCACGTGTACGCCACGTTTCAGTGCCTGTATCTGGCCACGGTAATCCTGCCCGCCGTACACGGGCAACACATGGAATCCGGGCAGATGCTTGGCGTATTTCTGGAAGGCTTCCGCCACCTGGATTGCCAGCTCGCGGGTGGGTGCCAGCACCAGCACCTGGGGATCTTTCTGTTTCAGGTCGATATTCGACAGAATAGGCAGCGCGAAAGCCGCGGTTTTACCGGTACCGGTCTGCGCCTGGCCCAGCACATCGCGGCCGTCCAGTAACAGGGGTATAGTTTGTGCCTGAATCGCCGAGGGGGTTTCATAGCCCACGTCATTCAGTGCTTTGAGAATAGGGTCAGTTAATGCCAGTTGATTAAAGGCGGTTACCGTGGAGGTCATCTTGTGTATCCTGCAGTAGAAGGGTCATAGCGCCAGTTCGGCCTGCAATGGGATGAGGCGTAACTGGATAGGTGTCCGGAAGTCGGCTTAAGGGTCTCGCCCGCAAAATCCGATAGATGCAGTACAAGAAGGTGGGGCCATAACTCGAAGAGGGCGCATTATATAGACTTATGCACCCTATTGCATGCTTTATATGACCGGTGGACTGCATACTTTAAAGCAAGTTTAGACTAAAATGCAGGGCTTTTAAGCACACAGCACAAGACAGTCAGATGAAAATATGGGTTGATGCAGATGCCTGCCCCACGGTAATCAAGGATATTCTGTTCAAGGCAGCGGAGCGCACCGGGGTGATGATGACCTTGGTGGCCAATCACCCGATGCATATCCCCTCCTCCCGCCACATCCGCTTTATGCAGGTTTCCCAGGGCTTTGATGTGGCCGATAATGAAATCGTACAACGCATTGAAGCCGGGGATCTGGTGATTACCGGGGACATTCCACTGGCAGCCGATGTTATCGCTAAAAAAGCCCATGCGCTCAACCCCCGCGGAGAACTCTACACCACCGCCAATATCCGCGCCCGCCTGAATATGCGCGACTTTATGGACACCCTGCGCGCCAGCGGCATCGATACCGGTGGCCAGGCCGCGCTCAGTCAGCGCGATCGCCAGGCCTTTGCCAATCAACTGGATAAACTGCTGACCCAGCACCTGCAACAAAAACCCTGAATCGCTGTTTTTCTGATTGCAGGCAAACCGCCGGCAGACCATGGCCAAATGGGTTAAAATGCCGCGCATAATAAAAACAACCATTAATTTTTTTCTGCTCACCGGGCAAGTCCCGATTTGAGCACGTATATGGGTAGTAAACCGAATGACAACAGAACAGATTTTACGTGAACGCAGTGGTGACAAATGCGAGCTATGTGGTGCAACTGAACAGCTGGCAGTGTATGCCGTGCCCGACAGCCCCGACGATACAGCAGAACAAAGCATTTACACCTGTAACACCTGCCGTGAACAGATCGAAGATCCGGACAAGGTCAATGTAAACCACTGGCGCTGTCTGAATGATAGCATGTGGAGCCCGGTACCGGCGGTACAGGTGATGGCCTGGCGCATGCTGAAACGACTCAGCGCCGAAGGCTGGCCACAGGAACTGCTGGATATGCTGTATTTCGACGACGAGCAACTGGCCTGGGCAGAAGCTGGACTGCGCAGTTCCGGCAATGACAACACGGTGCTGCACAAAGACAGCAATGGTGCTGTACTGGAAGCGGGCGATACCGTTACCCTGATCAAGGATCTCAAGGTAAAAGGTGCCAACTTCACTGCCAAGCAGGGTACTGCTGTACGCAATATTTCACTGGTAGCAGATAATCCCGAACACATTGAAGGTCGGGTTGAAGGTCAGCGCATTGTTATTCTGACCCAATTTGTAAAAAAACAGAGTTAAACAGACTGGTTTAAAAGCTACCGTTCGGCTATTTCTAACAGGTATCGCGGGGTGATAATGAAAACAGCATTACTGATTATCGCAGCACTGTTTCTACTGGGGGTTTGTTACTTCGCCTGGCTGGCGTATAAATCTCAGCACCCATCTACCGGCCTGTTTCCTGCGGGGCTGCAGAATAACCAACTCAGCCCCTGCCCGGCCAGCCCCAACTGTGTCAATTCCGAATACGCGCATGACAACGAGCATTACATTGCGGCGATTGCCTATCAGAACAGAAGTGTCGAGGATGTTCTTCAGTTGTTACAACAGACCATTGCCATGAGTGGCGGTCAAATAAGCGAGCATACAGGTGATTACATTGCAGCAACCTACAGTTCACGCCTGTTTGGTTTTGTCGATGATGTGGAATTCCGCATTGATCGGCAACAACAACTGATTCATATACGCTCTGCATCCCGTCAGGGTCACAGCGATCTGGGCGCCAACCAGAAGCGTGCACAGCGAATTAAACAGCTGTTCGCGCAACTGAGCAAGCAGCAGGACACTGAATCATTAACCAGTCAATAAGCAGCAAAAGCACACTATGATTTCCAAGGCGACTCTGCAGAAAGCGGCGGATAAACACATCATTGAGTCAGATCAGGTGAATGATCTGTATGACTTTCTACAACAGCAAAACACAACCGCTGCGTCGGCGGAAACCAGCGACGAACCGCTGAAGTGTGTGCGCAGTTTCGGTGATGTGTTTATTACCCTGGGTATTATTCTGCTACTGCTGGCCAGCAATAAACTGGCTATCTCCGGCTATTATTACCTGCTGCCCGCCGCCGCATTTGTGCTGCTGGCAGAATGGCTGGTTAAACGCCGCCGTTTAACGTTGCCCGGCATCGCCATATTGATCGCGATTCTGTTTTTTATTAACAAGGCACTCAGCATTGAACATCCGCAGGCCAACATCATTACACTTGCAGTACTCGGCGTTAGCAGTCTGTTTTTCTATCTGCGCTATCGCATGCCGTTCAGCCTGTTGCCACTGGCACTGAGTGCAGTGGCGATTTTTGTACTGCAGTTGGGGCTGGATATACTGCAACAACCACTGATTTTATTGATGCCGGGGTTAATTCTATTCACTATTGCGGTTGCTTTCGATGCACAGGACAGCCGACGCCTGACACACCTCAGTGACAGTGCCTTCTGGTTACACCTGGTTGCCTCACCTTTGATTGTTCACAGTGTAATGGTGTCGATCCTGCTCAGCCAGCAAGGCTGGACTCACTGGTTCAATAAAGAACTGCTGATGGTGATTTTCTTTATCGGTTTCTTTCTGCTGGCACTGTTGCTGGACCGTCGCGCCATGCTGGTATCCACCCAGCTGTATGTCATCTATGCCCTCACCCAGTTACTGCAGGATAACCTCAGCCGCAGTGAAAACCTTATAATCTACATGCTGATATTACTGGGTCTATTTGTTATTTTCTTCGGTACCTACTGGTATAAAACCCGCCACCTGCTTTTTGCGCGTTTTGGCAACACCGCCATTGCCCGTTACCTGCCAGATTTTCAGCTGCAGGACAACCAACCTGCACATAAAGCAAGCTAGCGATTGTCAAACCGTACTGGATTCAACATTGCCTGCGAATCCCATCACCTGTGATTTTGTAGATGTATTAATATCAAGCAGCGACTATGCTTAAATCAATACCAATCCGACAACTCGTACAGGGTATCTAATGAAATTCGGCAAATCCCCCCAGGAAATAGAACATAATCGCAAGGATTTTCTGATAGCCGTGTATGCCATTGTAGGCGCACTGATTATGGTACCACTGGGCACACTATCTATTATCAATGGTTACACCGTGCTCGGCGAAATACTGGTTGCCAACGCAGTATTCAGCCTGGGGCTAATGGTGTACAGCCGTATGAGCCAACGGGTACACCTGGTCAGCTATCTATTTGCCGCACAGGGCGGCATTCTCGGGCTGTTTCTGGTAGTACATGGCGGCATTGAAGGCACCGGCGTTTATTATACGCCAGCACTGGCATTGATAATGATTATGCTGGCCATCACTACTATGCGCTCTGGCTTTATCATCAGCTGTGTTTTTTTAGCGGCATTAGTAGTTGGACTCTACAGCGAGGTGCTGGAGGTTTATCAGTACAGCGAGATGCATAAAAGCCGCATTGTTATCGGCCTGTCATGCGTTTTGATTATGGCATTGATTTCAGAATGGATGCGCATTCAATCCTATGCTGCGATCAGCCAGGCAAATCTGCAATTGAGTGTCGATGCCAATCATGACCCGCTGACCAAACTGCTCAACCGACGCGGCTTTGAAATCGAAATCGATCATATGGGCGGCACAGATTTCCCTGCCGCACTGGCAGTCATCGACATAGACCACTTCAAAAAGATAAATGATGAGTACGGCCATGATGCCGGTGATATTGCACTGCAACAGATCGCCGAACATTTAAAAAGCAATATCAAGGGTAGAGACCTGATCTGTCGCTGGGGTGGCGAGGAATTTGTGGTGTTATTCAGGCACACCTCGACTAAAAATGCCCAAACCGTACTCAATCAACTCGGGCAGATTATCCGCTCAAGCATCATCAGCCACCGTAAAAACCATTTCCATCTCACCTTCAGTGCTGGCCTGGCACAGCTTCGCTACCGAAATGATTTCAGACGTTGCATCAACAAGGCGGATGAACTGCTTTTCCAGGCCAAGCAAAACGGCCGTGACCGGATTATCAGCGCGCAGGCTTAAAAAAGTACCCGTTTACCACGCTGATACGCTTGAACTCGTCCCTGTTATGCCCCCAAGCTGCCACACGACATTTCAACAAATTCTGCCACACAGACTATTGACTAGAACGAGCGTTCGTTTTAACCTGCTTTCGTCCACATAATCACCGGGTCAGATCCAGCATGTCTCCACGCGATACCGTATTACAAACAGCCCTTGTTCTGTTTAGCCAGAAGGGCTATTTCAACACCTCAATGCGCGATATTACCCGGGAATCCCGGGTCAGCACTGGCTCCGTCTATCATTATTTCAGGGACAAGGAAGGCGTTGCGGCGGCACTCTATCAAAGTTTGCTGGAACGCATGCAAAGCGAACTGCAACAGATCAGCCAGCAGCACGAGAGCGCCGAGGCACAATGCCGTGCCGTGATCAGCCTGCTATTCGACATCGCCGATGTCGAGCCAGAGGTGATGACCTTTATGTTGTACACAAAGCATCGCGACTTTCTGCCCAGTGAGCGCCCCATCTGCTCATCTGTGCCCTTTGAGCAGATGCGCGAAATGGTCAGGCGCGGTATGCAACGGGGTGAAATCCGTCAGGGGGATGTGCTGGTCGCCTCCAGCTGCCTGTTTGGGGGCAGCATACGCATGATTACTGCCGCACTGGACGGTCTGCTGCTACAGCCGCTCAACGGCTTTATCGACGAAGTCTGGGATTACTCCTGGCGAGCGGTAGCTGCATGTGTTGATTGAATTCGACTTGATACTGAATTTATTATTATAAGGCATACTGATGAAACCGTTCCTTAACCAAACTGAAGAACACTGCCTCGGCTGCGTGTACTACCCGCCCAATTTACCCGCAACCGCCTATAGCGAAGCTGATTATAACGAGCTACAACAAAAGAGCTGTTCATATGATTACCAACCGGGTGATCTGCACTGCCAGCAAACCCGTAAAACCAGTTGCTCGATTGTTGACCTGCAAAAGATGCAAAACCAGTAACCCTTACGGAGGCGCCATGAACAAATTATTCCAGACCACCCTGCTTATCCTGTCACTGGCTCTGGCAACCAGTCAAAGTCATGCCAGTAATCCAGTAAACGACCGTGCCGCACTGGCTGATTTGAAAGTCGGGCAGGCGGTTTTTCTGATTGATATAGCCGATGCAAAAAAAATGAATTTCTACCTCGAAGTCATTCAGGGCACTTTCAAGGGCATGCAGTCCCAGGGCGTAACCCCTGATTTTGTCATGGTGTATATTGGCCCCAGCGTACAATACCTCAGCACCTCACCGGCTGCGGAAATAGAGAATAACCATAGCGCCGTGCTAATGGAAATTGAAAGCAATGTAGAAAAGCTGGCAGCGCTGGGCATTAAACAGGAAATCTGTGCCGTGGCAACCGAAGTGTTCGGCATTGACAACAAGACACTGCTGCCCGATCTGAATCTGGTAGGCGATGGTTTTATTTCTCTTATTGGCTATCAGGCACAGGGTTACCATCTGGTACCTGTCTACTAAAGCCATTGCCAAAGTCATGTTTTCGGATATAACCTGTTAGTACGCTAGAAGCCTCGCATATACCAATTGTGAGACTGTAGTTACTGCCTCTGTATTTACTGGTATGATTTTGCATGTAGTTTTCTAGCGATATTTCGTGAAACACTGGCCAGCCTTAATTGGAGCCCGAACAAGACATGGAAAGCTTATGCAATCTCACCCCCTGCACATTATCAAACCCTTTTTAATTTGTGGCGCACTATGGATAAGCAGTGCATTTGCAGCAGATGATGCAGAACACCACACCGGCATGCTGTCATTAGTACTTGAGAACGACATCTTTTATCAGTCCGACAATAACTACAGCAGTGGCCTGTCTGTCATCTGGGTACCCACCGAAAATGGCGTACCCAACTGGGCAGAAAACATTGCCAGCTGGGCACCCTGGCTCGATAAAACAGGCGAACTGCATTATGGCTATGCCTTCGGTCAGACCATGTATACCGCAAAAGATATTACACTGGAAAACCCGCCCCTGGATGATCGTCCCTATGCCGGTTTTCTGTATGCATCTATAGGCATGGCCATCAGCAGCGGGCAACAGCTTGATCAACTATCCTTCACCCTCGGCGTGGTTGGCCCCATGTCGGGCACCGAACACAGCCAGGAAATCATTCACCGGATTGTCGGCTCGGAGGAGCCCATGGGCTGGGACACGCAAATAAACAACGAAGCTGGAATAATCCTCACCTACCAACGTAGCTGGCGAGAACTGAAAACCAGTAGCTACCTGGGCAATGAAGTTGAAATCACGCCGCACTTCGGTGGTGCTCTGGGCAACATCTACACCTACCTGAATACAGGTATCACCCTGCGTTATGGCGAACACCTGCCCCTGGATTTTGGCCCGCCACGCATCCAGCCCAGCATACAGGGCTCGGGTTTTTTTGCCGCCAGACAGCCTTTCAACTGGTATCTATTCGCCGGCATCGAAATCCGTGCTGTAGGCAGGAATATTTTTCTCGATGGTAATACGTTTCGTGACAGCCGTAGTGTAGAAAAGGAGCTATGGGTAGGTGATTTTCAATGGGGTGCAGTTCTCACCTTTGAAACCTGCCGCCTCAGTTACACCCATGTGAGTCGCTCGAAAGAATTTGAAGGTGGCCCGGAAAGCCACCAGTTCGGTGCGCTGAGCCTGACCATGTTGTTTTAGTTAGCAATAATAAAAAGCGGTTGCGCAGGATTGCATCAGGCGAAGCGGATCCACCGACTGCCATGCGGCATGACTTACTTTAAAAGCATTCTGTGAGAACCAACTTTAATGGTTTATTCAAAATTCACCTACATGACACTTTGAACTGTGCTGTCTCGCCTTTCTTGCGACTCACTTCTTTATGAAAGCCATCCCTGGCTTTCACCCTTCGGGCCAGGCAAAGCCTCCACAAAAATCACTCGCTCATCAGCTTGCGTGAAGGGGAAATAACTTCGTACCCAACGGTCAAATTACTTCTCAAACGATGGGCTTGCGACAAACTTCCCTGTCACTTGCCGAAAATGCTTTCTACGCAGGGGCAAAATCACAGGGA
>JBFFND010000053.1:0-9570 GCA_041563375.1 Gammaproteobacteria bacterium
ACTACTCAGTCAGGCGTTACAATAAACGAAGTGTATGGCGATTCGGCAGATGTTAATGATACAACAGGTTCAGTTAATATCGATACTGGGGCGCAACAGAATCCAGATACACCACAAAATATGAATACAGCAAACAATGAGCCACAAGATACAGTAGAGCTGAGTTGCCCTGATACACTATATATGGGTGGTAGCGCTTACGCTGTCAGTATGTTGAAAAAAAGAGGCTGTCCCAGGCCAGCAAACTACCAGGGACCCTGGTAGTTGCCTGAGCCAATGACCGGATTGTCTCTCAACTTGAGTTGCAAAGTTACCACGGAATAATCGAACCATCGATTTCAAAGAAGTTGCCGCTGTTATCCAGCGTCAGCTTTTCCAGTGTAGTGCGCATCAGCTGCACCGATTCAGCAGTGCTGATTTCCGCATGGGGCCCACCCATATCCGTTTTCACCCAGCCAGGATGTAATATTGCCACTTTAATGCCGCGGGCTTTAAGGTCAATTGACACACTTTTCATCACCGCATTCAATGCCGCTTTGGACGAACGATACACATAGCTGCCGCCGGAACCGTTGTCCGTCATGCTGCCCATTTTACTGCTCATGCTGGCAATGGTTTTAAGCTTGCTTGCCGTTACCTGTTCCACAAACGCTTCGCACATTTTCAATTGTGCAATGCAGTTGATATAAAAACAGTCCAGCCATCGCTGGCTATCGGTGTTGCCAAAGGATGCGTTCTGCTGTCCGTAAATGCCGGCATTATTAAACAGCAGGTCAATACTGATGTCCTTGAGCTTGTCTGCCAGCGCGAAGATTTGTGTCTCATCACTGATATCCAGTGCATGAACCTGAATCGCTGAAGTTTGCTGTGCCAGTGCCTGTAAATCCTCTGCCTGATCCGGTTGACGACAGCAGGCGTGCACCTGCCACCCCAGCTGTGCATAGTGTCTGACAATTTCCAGGCCGATGCCGCGATTGCTACCGGTAACTAATAGTGTGTTCATGCCGTTTTTCCTTATCACTGAATGCCGGTTTATTTATACAGCGCTTCAAGCTGCGCTTCATCAGAAGAAGCTGACTGCGGTGACAGCCTGCGCTCGTATGCCTGGCACAGCGAGAGTAAATTATCGCAGAGCCAGTCGCCCGATGTGTTTGTATACAGATGCCCATTCAGCTGATTAAGCCGCTGGCTTAACTCGGTACTGTCCGGCTGCAGCGCAATGCGTGAGGCCAGTTGGCCCAGTGAATGCACTGGCTGGTCGCTGAACAACGCATTGCCCCATTGTAACAGTGCGGTTTTGATCTGTTGAGGGTTTGCCGATTCGCAGGCGGCTTTAAGCTGGCGGCGTGCAGCAGCGACAGAGGTGCTGTGCATGGAAGTCGGCGTTTGCGGCCTGCTGCTTGTTTGCCTGCGGCGAATAAAAAATACCAGGGTTGCCAGCCAGCCCAGCGCCAGTAATAACGACAGCAGTTTCCACAGGGTACTGCTTTGCGTGTTGGTACTGGGCGCGTCTGCGATTTGATCTGTTATCACGGACTTGCCGGACTCATCAGTAACGACCGGGTCGACAGACGATGCATTCTCGGTCGGTGTTGAGATGATTTTCGGTCCGCTATCCTGATCAGTGCTGGTCGTCGTGCCTGCTGGCGTTACCTTGAAACTGCGCGCATCCAGTCGCGCGATTTCCATTTTCCCACTTTGTGTATTCCACCAGGGAATTTCCATCGACGGTAAAGTGTAGTTCCCGGCCTTGCCGGGAATCAGCGCGACCTTGATCTGTTGCACACCGATAACGCCGGTATCACTCTTGCTGTTATTGAGCAGGGGTTTGTCCGGGTATTGCTTCAGGTTTTTAATTTCAGGCAATTCAAACTCGGGTAATTGTGAGGCCAGCTGTCCATTGACCAGTAACGACAGGGTACGGGTGACAGGTTCGCCCACCTTGAACGCATCTGCATCTGGAAACTCTTCCACCAGTTGTACTTCACTGGCGGGTAACCAGTGGCTGCCACTGAAGCTGGAGGGTATAGCCTCAACACGAATGTTTCTGGCAGGCGAGGTGCGACGCAGGGTTTGTGTATTGCTGCGAAACGGATCGAAACCGGAACCACTGTTGAGCGCAATACGCGCACTGGCCAGGCTGGGTTCAATCGTCAGCTCGCCGGCAGCCTGCGGATAAATCGCATGGCGTTGTTCGAGCACCAGGTAGGGCTTGTTGCCACGACGGGTCTGGTACTGTTTAACCTCGCCCAGTGGTTCAGCCACCACGTCCACACCGCTGGTCTGCAGGGGTGAAAATTCGTAAGCGGTGATATTACGCGCGCTCAGCAGGCGCTGGGTTACGACTAGTTCACCCTGCAGCAGCACCTGTTCGCGGCTTACCTCCAGCTCGGAAATGAAATCCGCCTGGCTACCCGGCTCGGAGGCTTTAACCGGTTGTACTTCAATCTGGTAGGCGCGGCTTTTGTCCTTACCAAACTGAATTGACGGAATGGTCAGATTGCCATCGCGCAGTGCAATCAGCGTCAGGCTCCAGTGACGGCTTTTGCGGTACTCACCATTGATGATACTGATATTGCTGCCACTGCTCTGGTTGATAATGCGGAAGTCTTTTTCCAGCGGACTGAAATCCGGCTCACCGTCCAGGTCATCGCTGCTTTCAAACTGCAGGGTAAAACTCTGGTTAACCTCGATCAGTTGACGGTCAACCTTAACCTGGATGTCTGCAGCCCATGCGCTGCTGCTGGCAAACAGCAATAGACTGAACAGCAATAACTGTCCAATAAAATGCAAACCTCCCATCAAATCTGAATGGATGGAGTTTTTGTGCGCTGCTTGTTCGTGAGAAGCCTGATCAGTGATTACCATGCCTGCTGTTCATCCTGTGGTGATTCGCGACCGTATTGATACTGGAACTTTCTGCGCAACAGGCCGCCCGGATCATCGGGTATTTTCTTAAGCCACTGTTGAGTCTGTTGCTGTTGCAGATCCAGAGGTTCTTCTGCAGACCCGTCGGCGGTTTTGTCCGTTGCCTGTTGTGCCTGTGATTGCTGTTCAGTGTTAGCGGTTTCAGCTTCTGTCTGTGAGCTGCCTGGTTCTTGCTGTTCCTGATTTTGCCCGGCTTGTTTGTCACTGGATTGATCATCGCTGGGCTGGTCGCGACTGGCCTGGCCATTTTTAGACTGATCGTCTCCCGACTGACTGTTCTGACCCTGGTTGCGCTGCGACTGCTTGTTATCGGCATTATCAGCATCGGACGAATTATTCTGTGAAGACTCATTACTGTCTGCCGGGTCTTCGTTACCATTCTCTGGTGAAGATTGCTGATCATCACTTTTCTGCTTCTGTTGCTGCTCGTTTTCAGCCTGTTGCAGCGCCTGTTCAACCTGCTGTTTATTGTAGCGTGCATCCTCATGTTGCGGTTGCAGTTCAAGGGCGCGCTGGTAGGCCTGCAGTGCTTCTTCGTAGGCACCACTTTTTGCCAGTGCATTGCCGCGGTTGTAATGGGCATCGGCACTGTCGATTGATTGCAGGATTTCCGCCGACTTTGCGTAATTGCCTGCGCGGTATTCGGCGGCGGCACGCCATGCGGGCTGTTCAAACAGCTCTGCGGCCTGCTGCGGATTACCCTGTTGTAATTGCTGCAGGGCGCGCTGGTTGTTGTTTTTCCACAGCTGATTCCATTCAACCGCCTGTGCCGGTTGCGGCAGGGGTAGAATAAAAATCAGCAGCAGAAACACCAGTCCGCGGCGAAACGCGTAGGCGGCAAAGGGAATGAGTAACAGTATTAACCACGGGCCTTCTTCATGCCAGGTGTCGGTTGTAAACGACTGTGCTGTTTGGTTGAGTCGATCCATCCGGGGGTTAGTATCGAGTCGGGATAACAGCTGGTTAATATCATTGTCATTCGCGCTGAGCCGTGCGAAATCACCACCTCCGGCCCGGGCCAGTTGTTGCAACGCTGTGCTATCCAGTTTACTGATCACAATCGAGCCGCTGGCATCTTTTAGAAAGCCCCCTGCACCGGCAGGAATGGGTGCACCATCGGCCGTGCCAATCGCCAGCACCGAGACATTAAAGCCCTGTTGTTGCAGCTCGCGACCTGTTTCGATGTCTTCGACATTGACGCTGTCACTGAGCACAATAATTTCGCCGCGTTGATGGCCCGCATTATAAAACAGCGTCTGCGCCTTTTGCAGCGCACGATCGAGGCGGCTGCCCTGTGCCGGCATAATGCTGGTTTCTAAGGCAGAAATCTGTGCTTCGATCGTCGCCGCATCATCGGTGAGCGGGCTGACCACAAAGGCATCGGCGGCATACACAATCAGCGCGGTCTGGCCTTCACGGCGCTGCTTGAGAATATCGCTGAGCTTGTAATGTGCGCGACTGAGACGGCTGGGTTTTACATCGGCTGCATCCATTGAGCGTGACAGATCAAGCACCAGCACCAGTGCTGACTGGGCTTTGAAAACCGGTTGCGGGCGTTGTTCGAACGCGGGGCCAGCCAGTGCCACAATCAGCAGGCTGCTGAGTAAAAATAACAGGATAAAATATCGCCTGTGACGGCGTTTGCTCATTACGCTGTTATTGCCCTGCAATACATGGGGTAGCAGGCGCTGATCAATGATCGCGGCCCAGCTGCGACTCTGCGAATGACTGCGGCTATAAAACCAGATCAGTGCCGCTGCCGGAATCATTGCCAGTAACCACCAGGGTCGGAGCAGGTGCAGGTTAGTGATTATGTCGATCACCTGTGCCTCCCTGATAAAAGTTTATCTGCGATTCGCGCACGCAAAGTTAACGCATACGGTTGCAGAAGTTTGTGCAGCAGTATCAGTGTGCTGATTAACAGGGCCAGCGACAGTGGCCAGGCATACAGCGATTTGACCGGGCGAAAACTCTGGCTCTGTTGTTCAATCGGTTCCAGCTTATCAATCAGTGCATAGATCTGGTTGAGTTGCTGCAGATCATGGGCGCGGAAATAACGCCCGCCGGTAAGTTGTGCAATTTCCGTCAGGGTTTTTTCATCAATCTCATTGTTCTTTATGCTGCGATTGAAAAACAGTCCGCCGACTTCGCGGGTGGCCGCGCCCACACCAATGGTATAGATTTTTAAATTCTGACTGGCGGCCAGTTCCGCCGCCTTGAGTGGCGAGACTTCACCGGCGGTGTTTTCGCCATCGGTTAATAAAATCAGCACCCGGCTCTGTGCCGACTGGTTGTTCAGTCGTTTGATCGCCAGTCCAATGCTGTCACCAATCGCGGTTGCCTTGCCGGCGATGCCAATCAGCGCTTCCTGCAGCATGGTGTTCACGGTGCGTGTATCAAAGGTTAACGGGGTTTGCAGGTAGGCCTGTTCACCAAACAGTATCAGGCCGATACGATCCCCCTGGCGTTGCTGGATAAATTCACCGGCAACCTGTTTTACCGCCTGCAGTCGATTGACCTGCTGGCCATTCAGTTCGAAATCCTCAATCGACATGCTGGCGGACAGGTCTACTGCCAGCATCAGGTCGCGGCCACTGAGTGGAATATCGATGCGCTCACCCGACCATTGTGGCCGTGCCGCGGCAATCACCAGGCAGCACCAGGCAATGCTGGCGAGTAACATCAGCCAGCGATTTTTATATGGCCCACCGCGACTTTGTTGCAGTGGACTGAAATCATCGATAAACGGCACATGCAAAGCCTGCTCATGATGCTTGTGGCATGCGGGCATCAGTCGGCGCACCAGCCAGGGTAGTGGCAGGCATAACAGTAACCAGGGCCAGGCGAATTCCAGCTGTCCTATATTAAACACACTGAAAAAATCACCGTTCATTGCGCTGCCTCGCAGTTGCAAATGTCGGTAAATGCTGCAGCCATTGTTCACACTGCTTTAACAGTGGTTCCAGGTCGGCATCAAGTTGCGGCTGGTAAGCGCCGTGGCTGAGCAGTTCCAGGTGCTGCTGGTTAAATACCCTGTGCTGTGCCAGCTGGTTGAGTTGTGCAATCCAGGCTTCGCCGGTAAGGCTGGCACTGTGTTCCCTGGGAAGATAACTTAAGGCCACGCGGCGCAGTAAAACCGACAGTTCACGCAGGCTGTGCAGTGCATCATTGCTGTCGGCATAGTGCTGTTTAATCCGCTGCAGTTCGGTTACGGCGATTTTTTTACAGCTGCCCTGGTGGCGTTTGCGTAAAGCGTGTCGCAGCGCAATGAAAGCCAGTGCAAGTAAAATCACCAGCAGCGGTGTTAACCACCAGCCGATCGCCGGTGGCCACCAGCTGACCGCGTCCGGTAAATGGATATCGCGCAGTTGCAGGCCGTTCGCCGGATTTGCCGGCAGGTTATTGACTGCGCTGTTTATTAAAGGGAATGCAGACTCGAGCATGGTTACCTTGCCCGTCTCGCTGCTGTCGCTGTCATCTGTAAACCCAGGCCCTGCTGCAGCACACGCAGATAATCATCCGCGGTGGAGATGTTAATCAGGTGCATCGACAGCTGCCGGCACTTGTCCTGCAGTGTCTGTTGCTGCATTAAGAAGCGTTGTGCATAGCGCGCCCGCTGTTGTTCGGAATAGGTGCTGAGATTGAGCTCACGCTGGCCGTCGCTGATTTTGTAATCACCGGCGGGGGGTAGCTGTTGTTCCAGTGGGTCGTGCACAGAAATCAGCACCAGGTCGGCATTGCGGCTGAGCTGACTGAGGCGCAACCAGGCGGCTTCATTCATATCGCGAAAATCACTGATTAAAAAAATCAGCGAGCCGGGTTTGCTGACATGCTGCAGCCGCGCCAGTGAATCGGCGGCTGCAGTGGCTGCAATGTCGGGTGCCACAGGTGTGTTCATGGCCATAGACGCGGCCACCTGCTGCTGTGCCAGTTGCTGAATAAAATGCAGGCTGGCACTTTTTCCACGGGCTGGACGCAATTCGCTGTGGCTGTGTTCGGAAAAAATCAGCCCACCTGATCGATCGCCGTGATAGCTGGCGCTCCATGCGAGCAGCGCCGCGACCCTGGCGGCCAGCACCGATTTGAAATGCTGTTGCGTGGCAAAAAACATCGGCTGGCGATAATCCACCCAGAGCAGTACCGGGCGTTCACGCTCTTCACGGTAGACCTTGCTGTGCGCGCGGCCGGTGCGTGCGGTCACCCGCCAGTCCATGGCGCGGATATCATCCCCCGGTTGATAGGGGCGTGACTCATCAAACTCCATGCCGCGCCCCTTGAAGGACGACTGGTACTGGCCACTAAAGCTGGCGCGAATCGAGCGTGAACGTAAGGGCAGTTGCCGCGCGTCACGGCTGAGGCCAATCAGCGTCGACTGGCGAACGCGCACGATATCATCGGCGACGGGGACGTTGTCAGCTGTTGGTTGTTGCATCAGGGTACGGCAATACGGGCAATCAGCTCGTCAATAAAGGTGTCCTTGCTGATGCCTTCGGCTTCGGCGGTGAAACTCAGGATAATGCGGTGGCGCAGTACATCGTGAGCCATCGCCTGTATGTCTTCCGGGCCAACAAAGTCGCGGCCATTCAGCCAGGCGTGGGCGCGGGCGCAACGATCCAGTGCCATGGTGGCGCGGGGCGAGGCACCGTATTCCAGCCAGTTGCCCAGCTTCTCCGCATAGGGCGCGGGGTTGCGCGTCGCCAGCACCAGCTGGATCAGGTAGGTTTCCAGCTCGTCCGCCATATACACATCCAGCACTTCGCGCCGCGCGGCAAACAGTGCCTGCTGGCTGATCGGCGTGGTTTCGCTGCTGACCGGGCGGGTGCCATCAATCTGCTGCCTGGCCTCATCGCGGGTCAGGCGAAGGATGGCAGCCTCGCTCTCGGCATCCGGGTAATCCACAAATACATGCATTAAAAAGCGATCCAGCTGTGCCTCCGGCAGCGGGTAGGTGCCTTCCTGCTCCAGCGGGTTCTGTGTGGCCATCACCAGGAACAGCCGGGGCAACGGGTAGGTAACCGAACCCACGGTGATCTGGCGCTCTGCCATGGCTTCCAGCAAGGCCGACTGCACCTTGGCCGGCGCACGGTTGATTTCATCCGCCAGAATCAGGTTATGGAACAGCGGGCCCTGCTGGAAGTGGAACGAGCCATCCTGCGGGCGGTAGATTTCAGTACCGGTAAGATCCGCTGGGAGCAGGTCCGGGGTGAACTGTACACGGTGAAAATCACCCTCGATAGCCTCGCTGAGTGCCTTGATGGCCCGGGTCTTGGCCAGCCCCGGTGCGCCCTCAACCAGCAGATGACCATCTGCCAGCAGTGCAATAATGAGTCGATCCACCAGGGTGGGCTGGCCCAGTATCTGCTGGCTGACCCGTTGCCTGAGTTGTGAAATAGCCGAATGCTGCGACAAGAGTTCCTCCTGATAAAACGTTTGCTAGTGCCTAAGGCTGCATCTGCGGTGAATGCCGCTCTGATCGTAAACTATACAGCTTAATCGACACCGGTTTAAACCATGTGGCCCTTAATACACATAAATACACATGGCCATGTGAACTTGCTATAGTTTAAGGCGGCTCTGCTGGCTTCATCTATAAAATATCTGCATCAGTCTGCAGGGTGAAGACCAGGGACTATAAAGACCACACAAAAAATAAAAAGTTTACTGCAAACGATTAGATGCGTCTGGCTAGAGATATAGAGTGAAACAGAAAATCAGTGAAGCAATCTTAAGGCTGGCCGGCTGGCGGGTGGATAAACAGCTGCCCGCACTGGACCGCTATGTGCTGATTGCCTACCCGCACACCAGTAACTGGGACTTTGTGCTGGGCATGCTGGCGAAATGGAGTTTGCAGTTGCCATTAAACTGGGTGGCCAAGCACAGTATCTTCCGCGGGCCATTGCGGCCGTTGCTGATTGCCATGGGCGGGGTACCGCTGAACCGGCAAAAAAGCAGCGGCTTTATCGAAAAAAATATCGAGCTGTTCCGTCAGCGGGACAAATTCATTCTCGGGCTGATGCCGGAAGGGACTCGTTCAAAAACCCGACGCTGGAAAACCGGTTTCTACCATATCGCCCACGGTGCCGATGTGCCGATTGCGCTGGGTTACCTGGATTACAAACACAAGGTGATCGGCGTGGCCAAACTGATTTACCCCAGCGGTGATATTCATCGCGACTTTGAAGAGATTAAAACGTTCTATGCCGACAAGCAGGGTTACCGACCCGAATGCCAGGGTGATATTCGCATTGATGCTGACAACGATTAAGCCGCATCCTGATATGGCAAATAAAATGCGAGTACTTAGCTGCCGATGCCTGTTGAGTTTTCTGTTGTGTTGTTCAATCAGCACAGCCCATGCAGGGGTCTCTGCGAGTGAAACAATAGAAGTTAGTGATGACAGGCAGCGTCCGGTTATATTATCGCAACCTGCGCAACGGGTGATTAGCCTGGCACCGCATATTACCGAGTTGCTGTACGAGGCGGGTGCCGGTGAGCGCATCGTGGGTACGGTTGGCTACAGTGATTATCCTGAGCCTGCCAGAAAAATACCCCGCATCGGCAGCTTTAATAAATTTGCCTATGAAGCCATCACAGTCTTGAAACCCGATCTGGTTATTGCATGGTATTCCGGCAATCCGGCCA
>JBFFND010000054.1:0-9488 GCA_041563375.1 Gammaproteobacteria bacterium
ACTGATCCGCGCAGGCTTAATTTTAAATAACAAGGTGATTAAGTGGAATCTCAACAACTAAGCTTACGTCCACCCGTTGCAGCTGATGGCATTCGGGTGAACCGACTGATCGCACAGTGCCCACCACTGGATACCAACTCTGTTTACTGTAACCTGCTGCAATGCAGCCATTTTGCGCAAACCTCGGTCGCTGCCGAAATTGAGGGCGAGCTGGTGGGTTTTGTGAGTGGTTATATAGAACCAGAACAGCCGGATACACTGTTTATCTGGCAGGTGGCTGTGGGTGAAAAAGCCCGGGGTATGGGGCTGGCAACACGCATGCTGCAGTCGATTCTACAACGGGATAGCTGCCAGAAGGTGGCCTATATCGATACCACCATTACCGAGGATAACCGGGCGTCCTGGGCGCTGTTCGAGCGTCTGGCGGACAAGCTTGGCGCCGAGCTTAATCATTCGGTGCAATTTGATCGTGATCAGCATTTCGATGGTGAGCATGCCACGGAAATGCTGGTACGCATCGGGCCATTCAAGCAGGCGTAAACCGCTTGTCTGTGCAGGCTGTGAAGAGCCAGCCATCATGGTGTAGATTAATCAGTTATGCTGTCTTGTGCGCAGGCTGATAAAGCGAAGCTTTGAAGTTAAACGTCTGTAATTGGTAAAGCAGATAAACCGCAAATTCAGGTTTCCTGGCAGCATCTGATTCAATAATGAATGTGGCAATGATTGATGCAGGATAATAAGGAAACAACAGAAAAATACATAAGAGGAATATTATGCATACTGTAGAAAAAATTGGCGGCACATCAATGAGTGATTATGCCTCAGTCAGAGATAATATTATTCTCAAACCGGCCAATGCCGAAACATTGTATCAGCGCATATTTGTGGTCTCTGCCTATGGTGGTATCACCGATAAACTGCTGGAGTATAAAAAGAGCGGTAAACCGGGCGTGTTTTCACTGTTTGCCAGCAGTATGGAAGATAAAAGCTGGCTGGATGCGTTGCAGGATGTACGTGATGAGATGTTTGGCATTAATGCCAGTCTGTTCGATGATGAAGCAGAGCTTAAAAAAGCCAATGAGTTTATTGGCGAACGTCTGGATGATGCTGAAAACTGCCTGAATGATTTGCACAGCCTGTGCATGCATGGTCACTTCGCACTGGAATCCCATCTGTGGACGGTGCGTGAAATGCTTGCCAGCCTGGGCGAGGCGCACAGCGCATGGAATATGGCGCATCTGTTACAGCGTGACGGTATTAATGCCTGTTATGTGGATTTAACCGGCTGGCGCACTGGCACCCATGTTTCACTGGATGAACGCATCAGCAAGGCTTTCAATGATCTTGATCTTGAAACCCAGTTGCCGATTGTGACCGGCTATGCTCACAGTGAATCCGGTTTGATGTCATCCTTCGATCGCGGTTACAGCGAAATGACTTTCAGTCGTCTGGCGGTGATTACCCACGCGAGTGAGGCGGTGATTCATAAAGAATTCCATTTAAGCAGTGCGGATCCTCGCCTGGTTGGCAAAGACAATGCCGTACCCATCGGCCGAACCAATTACGATGTGGCCGACCAGCTGGCAAATCTGGGGATGGAGGCGATTCACCCCAGAGCCGCCAAAGGCTTGCGTAAAAATAATATCGCACTGCGGGTTAAAAATACCTTTGAGCCTGAGCATACCGGCACGCTGATTACCGGTGACTATGTCAGTGATTCACCCCGCGTGGAAATTATTGCTGGTTGCAAGGGTGTGTATGCCCTGTCTATCTTTGACCAGGACATGGCCGGCAGTATTGATGTGTATGATCATGAACTGCTGAATATCATCAAGGAGTTCGGTGCACACATTGTGTCCAAGGATATGAATGCAAACACCATTACTCATTATCTTTCAACCAATCTTAAAAGCATTAAACGTATTCGCAGTGCACTGGAAAAACGTTTTACCGAAGCGGAAGTTGATCAGCGCAAGGTGGCAATTGTGTCTGCGATTGGCAGCGACATGCAGATTCCAGGCCTGCTGGCTAAAACAGTTAAGGCGGTTGCCGATAAGGATATTTCAGTACTTGCCCTGCACCAGACCATGCGTCAGGTGAATATGCAGTTTGTGGTGAATGAAGCCGACTATAATGAAACGATCAAGAGTCTACATGCCTCGCTGGTTGAAATTCACGATCACGGAAAAGCTATATGTATGGCGTGTTAGTAAGAAGTTTTATTTTTTATGTGCTGTTGTCAGCAGGTCTTGTGCAGGCGGAAGAAAATGTGCAGCAGCAGGCGGAAGAGAGTGTAGAGTCATTACAGAAACCCCTGTATAACCCCTTCGTTGAACGTTATGTGCTGGATGAGTTAAAGCAGATTCGCATTGATATGGCGGCACAGCGAAATGATATGCTGCAGCAGATTGTGGACCGTGAACATCGCTCGGTGGATCGCGGTGTCGAATACGCAACCAATACGGTGACCTATTTTTTCTATCTGATCGCTGCAGCTACATCCGTGCTGGTACTGGTAGGGTGGACTTCGATACGGGATATCAAGGAGCGGGTGCAGTCGCTGGCGGATGAAGAAATCAACAAGCTGATTAATGAGTATGAGAATCGTCTGGGCAATATTGAGCGGCAACTGAACCAGAAATCACAGTTTATTGAAAAGAACCGCGAAGAAATTGAAATGACCCAGGAAGCGCAGGCGCTCTGGCTTCGTGCAGCACAGGATCATAACCCGGCAAGCAAGATCGATATCTATGACCAGATAATCAAACTGGGCTTTTTCGATGCAGAGGCCTTAACCTATAAGGCGGATTCTGTGCTTGAATTGAATGAGCCACAGTGGGCCGTTAACCTGTGCCACCAGGCGCTGGAAGTTGATCCTGAAAACAGCCATGCCTTTTACCAGCTGGCCTGTGCGCACACCACGCTTGAACAATACGATGATGCGGTGAACTATCTGCTTGAGGCTATTCGGCGGAATGAAAACTACCGTGATGAAATCAGCACAGACCCCGCATTAAAGCCGCTGCTGGATCATGTTAGCCTGGAAGACATCAATAGTCGTTTGCAGGAACACAGTTAATTAATGAGTGTGTATGTGCGCCTGTCAGGCGTAAACAGGGTGCACAGTCAATTCGGAGATAATATATAAAAATTTATCGCTGCAGTTTAAAAAAATCAAAAGACTGCTGGATTTTCTCCAGAGTTACCCAGGCACATACTACAGGCTGGTTGCACGGTATATGACAAAACAAAATGACAGGCTCTATATTCTGCTGATCAGTGTGCATGGTCTGATCCGCGCCAATAATCTTGAACTGGGACGGGATGCGGATACAGGCGGGCAGACCAAGTACGTGGTTGAACTGGCATATGCCCTGAGTCAACACCCGGATGTCTACCGGGTTGACCTGATTACCAAACGGGTACAGGAACCCGACCTGGATAAAATCTATTCACAATCCTTTGAGCAGCTGTCTGATAATGCACAGATTGTGCGACTTGACTGTGGTGAACCCACGTATCTACCCAAAGAACAGTTGTGGGGTGACCTCGATAGCTTTGCCGATAATATCCTGGATTACATTCGTAAACAGCCCAAAGCACCAGACCTGATACACAGTCATTATGCCGATGCCGGTTATGTGGCTTCGCGTTTTTCACACCTGCTTGATATTCCACTGGTACACACCGGGCATTCACTGGGACGGGTTAAGCGTCGCCGTTTGCTGGCCAGTGGTTTGAAACCGGCAGACATCGAAGCGCGTTATAATATGGCGCGGCGCATTAACGGCGAAGAGGATACGCTGGGTGTGGCGGATATGGTGATCACCAGCACTCATCAGGAAATCAGGGAACAGTATGGCCTGTATGATTACTATCAGCCGGCTAATATGCGGGTTATTCCGCCGGGCACTGATCTTAAGCTTTTTTATCCGCCTCTGGGTGATGAAAAAAAGTCCGACATATACCGCGAACTGACGCGGTTTCTCAATCAGCCGGATAAGCCGGTGATACTGGCGCTGTCGCGGCCTGATCAACGCAAAAATATCAATACACTGGTCGAGGCCTATGGTGAATCATCGGTGCTGCAGTCGCAGGCTAACCTGGTGGTTGTCGCCGGTAACCGTGATGATATTAGCGAACTGGATGAGGGCGCGCAGCAGGTGCTTTTAGAGCTTCTGCTCAGTATTGATCGCTATGATTTATACGGCAAGGTGGCTTACCCAAAACATCATAAGTCGGATGATGTCTCGATTCTTTATCGCCTGGCGGCACAGTCACAGGGTGTGTTTGTTAACCCGGCGCTGACCGAACCATTTGGCCTTACCCTGATTGAAGCTGCAGCCTGTGGTGTGCCCATTGTTGCCACCGAGGATGGCGGGCCCAGAGATATTATCAGTAACTGTCATAACGGCTACCTGATCAATCCACTGGATAAACATGAAATTATTGAAATCATCAGCCGGGTTCTGAAAGACAAATCTACCTGGAACAAACTCAGCGCGAGTGGCATTGAGGGTGTGAAGCAGCATTATTCATGGCAGGCCCATGTGGAAAAATATCTGCAGGAAACCCGACCGCTAATCAGTCGGCATCTGCAAACCACTAAACCAAGTCTGTACCGCCGTCCAATGATCTACCATGACCGTGCAATATTTTCCGATCTTGATCAGAACCTGCTGGATATTCCAGATGCATTGCAAACGTTTGTGAATGTGATTCAGGATAATAAAAAATGTGCAACCTTTGGTATTGCCACTGGAAGACGACTGGACGCGGTACTGAAAAAACTCAAGGATTATAATATTCCACAACCAGATGTGCTGATCAGTAGTCTCGGCACAGAAATTTATTATGCACCGAATCTGACTCGTGATACCGCCTGGGCAGAGCATATTGACTATCTATGGAAGCCGGCGATTATCCGCCGCGCACTGGCCGAATTGCCAGGGCTTAAACTGCAGCCTAAAGCTGAACAGAGTCAGTTTAAAATCAGTTATTACATTGACCCCACGGTTGCACCCGACGTAGATGAAATTACCAGTTTGCTGCACAAGCAGGACCAGACAGTCAATGTGTTTATGTCCTTTGGTCAGTATCTGGACATAGTCCCGGTACGTGCCTCCAAGGGTTACGCCTTACGCTGGTTTGCTAATCAGTGGGATATACCGCTGGAACACATACTGGTGGCCGGTGGCTCGGGTGCCGATGAAGACATGATGCGTGGCAACACCCTGGCGGTGGTGGTGGCCAATCGGCACGATGAGGAACTGTCTGACCTGACCGATCTGGAGCGAGTGTATTTTTCCAGGCAGCCTGGCGCGCAGGGTATACTTGAAGCCATCGAGTATTACGATTTTCTCGGTATTTGTCGTGTACCGGATGCCGGCAAATCGCGGGAGGAAAAATGAGGTTATTGCTGTGCACTGATCTGGATCGAACATTGTTACCCAACGGTTCGCAACCCGAATCAAAGCACGCCCGCCAGCGCTTTGCCAAACTGGCTGCGCACCCGCAGGTTTGTCTGGCCTATGTAAGTGGTCGAGATCGAGTGCTGGTGCAAAAGGCTATCAAGAATTTTCAGATACCATTGCCAGATTATGTGATAGCCGATGTGGGTTCAACCATTTATCAGGTTGTTGAGGGAGAGTGGCAGCACTGGCAGGCATGGGAGGATGAAATAGACCGGGACTGGCAAGGCTGGCATCATCGGGACTTGCATGCCTCGCTTAAAGGGTTTCGTGATTTACGTCTGCAGCCAATGAGTAAGCAGAATACCCATAAGCTCAGTTACTACGTACCTCTGTATGTTAAACATCAGGCCTTGCTGGAGAGCATTTATGCAGAACTTAAACAACACGATTTACAGGTTAATCTGATCTGGAGTATCGACGAGCAGGCCAATATCGGCTTGCTGGATATATTGCCGGCCAGCGCCGG
Organism: Gammaproteobacteria bacterium; assembly: GCA_041563375.1. Lineage (GTDB taxonomy): Bacteria > Pseudomonadota > Gammaproteobacteria > SZUA-229 > SZUA-229 > SZUA-229. Next base: position 5,941 of record JBFFND010000054.1, read on the forward strand.
TAAACGACACGCAATTGAATTTTTAATGCAGCAGCTTGGTTATAGTCTGGATGAAACCGTATTTGCGGGCGATAGTGGCAATGACATATCGGTAATGGAAAGCCCGATACATTCGGTACTGGTTGCCAATGCCAATAAGGATGTCAAACAGCAGGCTATTCAACATGCGGCGGCAAATGAGCAGCTCGACAGTCTGTATATAGCACAGGGTGACTATCTAGGTATGAATGGCAATTACAGTGCGGGTATACTCGAAGGAGTGGCCCATTATCTGCCGCAGGCGGAAGCCTGGTTTGGAGACGACGATGCATAAGCCACAGACCGTGATTTTTGGTGAAGTATTATATGATTGCTTTCCTGATGGTAAACGTGTGCTGGGCGGAGCGCCGTTTAATGTAGCCTGGCATTGTCAGGCATTTGGTATGCAGCCCTTGCTGATAAGCCGTGTGGGTAAAGACCCATCAGGTGATAAAATCCAGCAGGCCATGGTTGACTGGGGTATGACAACCACAGGTCTACAGGTCGATTCACAGCACCCAAGTGGTGTGGTAGACGTGTGTTTCGACAATGGAGAACCGAATTATACCATTGTCGAAAACAGTGCCTGGGATTTTATCGATAAAACCAGCCTGCCAGTACTGCAATATGACAGTCTGCTGTACCATGGTTCGCTGGCGTTGCGTAACCCGGCATCTGCTGCTGCACTGGACTATATTAAACAACAGATAAATACCTCGGTTTTTGTCGACATCAATCTGCGATCACCATGGTGGAAACTGTCACAGATTAAACAGATTATGGCTGATGCGCGGTGGCTTAAACTGAATCAACACGAACTTGTGCAGATCTGTCCGGATGTGACAGCCGAGGCGGCGGAAGATGAGCAAACGCTGCTCCAGCTGCTGCAGAACTACCAGCTGGAACTGTTGATTGTAACCAGGGGCGAGCAGGGAGTTATGGCCTGTGACCAGCAGGGGACAATCACCCGTGTCGTGCCGGAAACACTGGCTCAGGTAGTAGATACCGTAGGTGCGGGTGATGCCTTTAGCAGTGTGTTATTGCTGGGGCAGTATCAGCAATGGCCGCTGGGTATAACGCTGCAACGCGCACAGCAGTTCGCCAGTGCAGTGGTTGGCTTGCAGGGAGCGACCACAAATGACATAGCATTCTATCAGCCCTTTGTTGATACATGGCAGCTGTAGAAATAGTGCGTAATACAGAGTCTGGTGGGATAATTACATTATTATTTCGTGCCGGCTTTAAGTGATGACAGAAATAACCATCAAAAAGAATAAATTATGTATGAACAGGTTTCACATTCGTTACTAAACGATATTTTATTCAGGTTAAATCCTGAAATAAAACAGCAACAGATTCGCCATTTCTATACCCGTCTGGGGGCTAATTTCTATTCCATCTATTCTCTGTTTCATGTGCTTTATGGTGCACGGGATGATTTTGAAGCGCAGGCGCAACGGCTGGTTGAAACCATGGCGCGCCAGTATATCAACCGTGAAGACGAGCTGAAAAAAACCGACCTGGAGCGGGAAAAAAATCACAACTGGTTTCTGAGTCAGGAATGGGTTGGCATGGCGCTGTACAGTGATGGCTTTGCCGATAACCTGCAGGGGCTGAAAAGCAAACTGCATTATCTGCAGGAGCTTGGAGTAAACATGCTGCATATTATGCCGATTCTGATGTGCCCTGAGGGCAAGAGTGATGGTGGCTATGCGGTGAGTGATTTTCGCCAGGTCGATTCACGTATCGGTACACTGCGGGACCTGCATGAAGTCTCTGAAAATCTGAAAAAACGTGACATGCTGCTGACACTCGACGTGGTAGTTAATCATACCTCGGATGAACACGAATGGGCACAGAAAGCACGCCAGGGCGATAAGCTTTACCAGGATTATTATTACCTGTTTGATAGCCGTGAAATACCCGATATGTTTGAAGAAACCATGCCTGAAATTTTTCCCGAAACCTCACCGGGTAACTTTACCTGGGATGAGCAGATGGGCAAATGGGTGATGACGGTATTCAACGACTTCCAGTGGGATCTGAATTACAGTAATCCTGCTGTATTTATTGAAATGCTCGATATTGTTCTTTTCTGGGCTAATCAGGGTGCCGACATCATACGCCTTGATGCGGTGGCTTTTTTATGGAAAAAAATCGGCAGTACCTGCCAGAATGAGCGTGAAGCACACCTGATTCTGCAGTTAATGAAGGATTGCTGCCAGGTTACAGCGCCGGGTGTGTTATTTATTGCAGAGGCAATAGTCGCGCCGGTAGAAATCACCAAGTACTTCGGTGAGGATGCGATCAATGCCAAGGAATGCGAGATCGCCTACAACGCTACCTATATGGCGCTGTTATGGGATGCAGTAGCCACCAAAAATGCCAGACTGCTGTATCAGGGTATCAAGAGTATCCCTGCCAAACTGGAACGTGCTACCTGGCTCAATTATGTACGTTGTCACGATGATATCGGCCTGGGCTTTGACGATGCCGATATACGCGCCGTGGGTTATGAGCCAGCTGAACATCGGAAATTTCTAATTGATTACTATACCGGGAATTTTGCCGACTCTATGGCCAGGGGCTTTCCATTTGGCCAGAACACAAAAACGGGCGATGCACGTATTTCCGGCACGCTGGCTTCACTGGCTGGTTTACAGGCGGCGCTGAAGCTGGGAGAGGAGCAGGCAATTGATCATGCGGTGCGGCATATTTTATTGCTGAATAGCATGATTATGTCATTTGGTGGTATTCCATTGCTCTACTATGGTGATGAAATTGGCACACTCAACGATTGCTCATTTCAACAGGATAAGCACAAGGCACATGATTCACGCTGGGCACATCGTCCGACAATAGACTGGGAAAAGGCGGAGCGTAGACATGAAACGGGAACTGTTGAACACCGAATATTCAGTGCACTTAAAAAAATGATTGCAGTGCGCAAGGAAATCCCGGCCTTTGCGGATTTCAACAACCGCGAACTGATCCAGCTGGACAACCCCCACCTGTTTGTGTTTTCACGCTTTAATCTGCGTCGTAGTTCAAGCAGTGTGCTAGTGGTTGGTAATTTTGATGCGCGGCCACAACATCTTGACCTGGATGTTGTAAACACTACCTTCCGTATGCAACATGGTGAAATCAGGGATCTGTATTCTGGCGAGGTGCCAGCACTGTTTAAAAACCAGCTGATTGTTCCTCCTTATCATTTTTACTGGCTGGCTGAGGTCAGCTAAGCTGATTAGCTGGTGATACAACATGAAGAATAAGTGAATGACAGTATTCACCATTCTGGCATAATAAGCTCTCAGCTGGCCACCGCAGAAACGTCTGGAACACTTCGAGTATCATATTAATTAACGTGATTATTAAGTGGTGCGTTTTTAGCAACCTGTTATAGCCTGCAAAATAACTGACAGATAGACATTATGAAGCAAACAACAGATAAAATTATTATTGGCAGTGAAGAATGGTGCTCATTTCCCGGGCTTGGCATTCCAGCCATCAAGGCACGGGTTGATTCAGGA